>JACCZO010000172.1 GCA_013695925.1 Chthoniobacterales bacterium | reverse complement strand
TGCGGCTGACCAGGCTGCGGGGCAGAAACGGATCCGCTTCCGCCGGCCGAAGGAGAACGGTGAAGAAGCGGTTTTGCCAAAGGAGAATCGCCGCGACCACGGCAAAGGAAAGCTGGAAACCGGCGGTGAAGAACTGGTTCGAATCAAGGGCGAGAATGACGAGAGCGGCGCCGCCGAGGCTGTTGAGCGCGAGGACCGGACGATCGAAGAAGATTCCGCCTAACAAGAAGGCAGCCATCGTCGCGGCGCGCAGGCTGGAGACGTGGAAACCGGTGATAGCCGCGTAAAAGAAGAGACAGGGAATGATGAGCGCTGCCGCCGCCGTCCGCGGCAGGCGGAGGAGCGAAGCCAGGATCCAGAGAAGCTGCGCGATGATGGCCACATGCAGACCGGAGACGGAAAAGAGATGCAGGGTTCCGCTTTGCTGAAAGGGCTCCTCGACGTCGTTAGGCGACTCGTGCCGGAGGCCGAGCGCCATGCCGTTGATCAACGCCGCCACCTCCGGCGACTCTTCCAGGTCGCGGGTGAGATTGGTGCGCATCCATTCCCGGGCCCGGGCGGCCGCGCGCACGACCGGATTGCCACCGCCGACGCGCAGGATGGCCCCGTTTTCCGGATAACGAACAAAGATGCTCTGGAAGACATCGCGCCGCGCGAGGTAGGCGCGCAGGTCGAAGACGCCCGGGTTGCGCGGCGGCGGGATGGGCTCGACGAGGCCGGTCAGCCGGACCTCATCGCCCAGCCTCGGATCCGCTTTCCAGCGCGCTCGGACGGTGGCGCGGCTTGGCTTGGAGAGGCCGTCGACCTCGACCGACTCGAGCCGGAGGAGGAAGGTCGTATAGTCGTTAGGCGAAAGCCGGGGCTCGCTGGCCACGATCCCGCTGACCGTAACGAGGCGAGGCCGGTCTCCGAGCCGCGCGCTGAGCTGGCGACCGGGCGTGTCGTGCAACTGCGTTTGGTGGAGCGTGAAATAGAGAGCGACGACGAGGAGATGGACCAGCCACCAGCGCGGCCGGGCGAGGGTAAGAAGGGCTGCGAGAAAAATCGCCGGGCCGACGAAGCGAAGCGGGAAGGCGAAAAACTCCGCCAGCAGGATGCCGCCGAGCGCGGAAATCGCGAGACCGATGAGCGGCTGCCGGCGGGAGACTGCGGGATTCATGGAAGGGCATTTCGTCAGGCGAAAAACGGGCCATTCGCCGGTCCCGGGAGCGCGCCGCAAAACGATTGCTTCACCCGCGTTACTTTATATGGTTGGCCGACTGTGCCGACACCTTTTTCGCGGAAAAAGCGCACTGAGGTCGTGCGCACTTCTGCTAAAAACGGGAGTGGGCAGGCGAGCGCGCCCAAACGCGTCGGCCTGAAACCCGGCCTCGACTGGCACAAGCGCAACTTCCTTACCGAGGTCCTGATTCCCTCGCTTTTCACCCGCCGCTCCGGCAATCGCGCGACGCCGCTCTTTCCCAAGGTCCGACCGAACGAGGTCTGCATTACCTGGATCGGACACGCTTCCTTCCTCATCCAGGTCGCCGGAATGAATGTGCTAATCGATCCAAATTGGTCGATGTGGCTAAGCGTGATCAAGCGGCTGAAACGGCCCGGGTTTCACATCGATCACCTGCCCTCGATCGACCTCGTCCTGGTGACCCACGCGCACTTCGACCATCTCGATCGGCGCAGCCTGCGGCGGGTGGCGGCCGACCAGCCGATCGTCGTCCCGACCGGCGTTGGGAACCTGGTCCACGATCTCGGCTTCAACATCGTGCACGAACTGGAGCAGTGGGAGCAGGTCGAAACCGGGCCGCTCAAAATTTCGCTCACCCCTTGCCATCATTGGGGCGCGCGGCTGCTCGCCGATCAGCACCGCGGTTTCGGCGGTTTCGTGATCGAGGCCAACAAACGCTCGATTTTTCACTGCGGCGACAGCGCTTACTTCCCGGGCTTCGAGGAAATCGGAGAGCGTTTTCCGATCGAGATCGCGCTCCTGCCGATCGGTGCCTACGATGCGCCGAGCAAACGCGAAGTGCACATGAACCCGGAGGAAGCGGTCCGCGCCTTTCTTGAGCTCCGCGCGCAGAAACTGGTGCCGATGCATTACGGCACTTTCCGCCTCGGTTTTGAACCGATGCACGAGCCGCCGGAGCGCCTGCTTTCCAGTGCGCGCGCTCAGGGCGTGGAGGAAAAGGTGCTGGTCATGACCGAGGGCCGCCCGGTCGTCCTCTGATCGACCTTGAGCGCGCCCGGGCCCGCTTCTCGTCGTGGTGATTCGTTAGGCGCGGTGGCCGCGGGGGCGCTCGTCCTTCTTTTTTGCGGGCTGCTCCTCTGGCGTAACCCGCTCGTATTTTGGAACGACGATTACCAGATTTCCATCCTGCCGGTGTTCGCGGATGTGGCGCGGAGCTGGTCGGAAGGCCACCTGCCGCTGCTCAGTCCGTATTCGTGGGTCTGCGGCAATCTCGCGGGTGAGTTTCAGTACGGGACCTTCTCGCTGTTCGTTAACGCAGCGGTCGTTCTGATCTGGAAATTTCCGCTCGGTTTTGCGCAGCAGGCCGCGGCCCTTTCGATGGCCCATCTTTTTGTTCTCGGTGCCGGATCGTTTCTGCTCGCACGTGGACGAAATTTATCAGTCTCGCTGGCCACGATGGTGGCGCTGGTCGGGGCGCTGAATGGCTGGATCCTCTGCTGGGGCGCTTCCGATTGGTTCGGGGCGCTGGGCGCTTTTGCCTGGCTGCCGTGGGCGTGGTGGGCGATGGAGCGCGCGCTCGATCCAGCGCGCACGAAATGGCGATTTCTCTGGCCGGCGCCGTTTGTTTACCTGCTCGTGACCGGCGGCTTCCCCTACACCGTCCTGATGCTGGCGCTGCTCGCCGGTTGGCTGGCGGTGAAGTTCGCCGCGGCGAATCCGTCCTTTGGCGGATCGTTAGGCCAGACGAAACGGCTCGCTTCCCTCTGGCCGCTGGCGCTGGGTTTGGCGCTCGGCTTTGGGCTTTCCGCCCCCGCCTGGCTGGCGCTTTTCGATTACGTGCACGGCTCGGCCCGCGCGGAACAGGCCAACCCGGGGGCCCATTGGCAATGGCTGGTGCCGCCCGCGGCCCTGCCGGGATTCGTCTGGCCGGCCTGGACGGTAAACTGGTCGGATTTTTCGACTCGCTCGCGGCCGCATGTCGCAATCGAGCTGGCCTGCGGCACGGTGCCGCCGCTCGCGCTCCTGGCCGGGCTGGTGCTGCGGCGCGGTCAGTTCGTTAGGCGAGTGAGATGGGAACTTGGCCTGCTCACGGTTGTCCTGCTGATCGCGATGCTACCGAGCGCGAATGTTTTTCGCTGGAGTTTTCGCTGGCTGCCGTTGCTCCACCTGGCCCTTGCCCTGGTGGCGGCCGAGGCCTTGGCGCAGTTTCGTTTGCGACCGCTCTGGAACTGGCTCCTGAGCGGCGTGGTTTTTGGCTCGCTGCTCGCCACCTATCTCGCTTTGCCGACCAATCCCGGGGTGCCACGCTATCATTTTGCATCCAGCCTAACGAATCCGCAGCCGCTCGATCCCGCCCGGCTTTACCTAAGTGTTTATCCGCCGCCGGAAAGCGCCTACCGAGTCGAAAACCATCCAGGATCGGTCGGTGAAGTGACGCGGCCGGGAAGCACTTCGATGTGGGCTGGGCTGCGTTTTGTGA
>JACCZO010000107.1 GCA_013695925.1 Chthoniobacterales bacterium | reverse complement strand
AGTTCGGTCACATGTTCGCGCCCCGGCCGAATGTCGCCATTGGCGAAATGCTGCGTGTGCTGAGGCCCGGCGGCACGATCGCGTTCGCGACATGGCCGCCGGAGTTGTTGATCGGCAGCAGCTTTGCCTTGGTCGGGAGTTACATGCCGCCACCGCCGCCGGGGGTGTCGCCGCCGCCACAATGGGGCGACGTCGCCATCATCCGCGAGCGACTCGGCTCCGCCGTGAAAGACATTTTCTTCGACCGCGCGTGCATGCTTTTCCCGGCTCTGAGCGTGCAAAACTATCGTAACCACATCGAACGCACCGCCGGTCCGATGTTGAAACTTGTCGAGTCGTTAGGTACAGCCGACCCCGCGCGCCTGGCACAGTTCCGCCGCGAATACGACGCACTGGTCGCGCCGTATTTCGAAGACAATATCGTCAGGCAGGATTATCTGCTCACACGCGCCGTGAAGGTGTGATAGGTCCAGCCCTGTTTAGTGAGTCAAGAAGCGGCGTGTGGGTGGAGAAGTATTCTAGTGCAGGAGTCGTTGAAAAGTGAACATCGCGGCGGCAGCACGCTTTCGCGGAGGGCGGCTTTGAAAGCCGCCCCGCCGGGTTGCAAACCCGGCCTCCTTTTACATCGCCGGTTCCTCGGTGGCTCAGAACCAACTGACTCACTGCACTGGTTCCTTGGTGTAGGAATTGTTTTTTGGAGATTGGCTGGTCTTGTGAACGGCTATCCGCCCGCGGTGTATTGCGGCATGTGACTTTGGCGGACACAGCAGCAATTTGATCAATGCGCTCTGTGGAAGAGGAACTTTGCGGCGCTTCCCCCGCGTCGCGGAGCGGTGAAGGTGCGGTGCCACTTGCCGGATGACTCTCTCCTATGCTAAGTCCCGCGGGATGATGCCTGGATCCACTATTGCAAGTCAGGCCGGCCGGTGAAACGTCCCACCGAGACGGCTCCAGCAAGGGCGCAACGCTCCGTGGACGAAGAAGTCGAGTCGGCGCTGGCGTGGCTTCGGCGCCACAGCAGCAAGCGCAACCGCGACGCCATGGCGCGTTATGCCATTCCTTCGGAGCACGCGCTGGGCGTTTCAGTGAGCGACATTCGCGTGCTGGGAAAGAAGCTCGGACCCAACCACGCGCTGGCCGTCGCGCTTTGGAAGACGGGCGTGTATGAGGCCCGGATGCTGGCTTCTTTCGTGGACGAACCGGCGCGAGTGACCTCCGCGCAAATGGATCGCTGGTGTCGCGAGTTCGATAACTGGGCGGTCTGCGACACGCTTTGTTTTGCACTTTTCGATCGCACGCCGCACGCCTGGAAGAAGATCGCGCAGTGGCGCAAACTCCCGGGAGAATTCCAAAAGCGCGCCGCCTTCGCGCTCCTTTGGGCGCTGACGGTGCACGACAAAGAAGCAAAGGACGCGCCGTTCCAGAAAGGCCTCGGCTTCATCGAGGAGGCCGCGACCGACGGCCGGAACTTCGTCAAGAAAGCGGTCAACATGGCGTTGCGCGCGACCGGAAAACGAAATCTCGCGCTCCATCATGCGGCGGTGGAGGTGGCGCGGCGCCTGGCCAGGTCGCCGGACCCCACCGCCCGCTGGGTGGGAAAGGACGCGCTGCGGGAATTGACGAGCGCGGGGGTCATCCGCCGGCTCGCGAAACGCCGTTAGATCTTCCCCCTCGTTCCCCAAAATTGTCGAGGTTATCCCTTGCTCGCTTTCCGCTTGTTTCCTATCCATTTACCTGTCAAACCGCAAAACGTGTATAGGTCCAACTTCCCGCGCTCTCTTTTCCGCCGAAGGTTATTCCCACTTGTTAGACCAAAAAGACGATGTCGCGCACTTTAAGTCTACTTTATGCCTCGGTCGGGTGGGCGATTGCCGCCTTGGGCGGCATCCATATGTTCGTGACGCTCCAACTCGCATCATCGACTCCGGCTTTTCGCGTCTGGTTCTTTGGGTCCGGCATGGCGATGACGTTGGTCGGCGCCCTGAATCTTCTTCATCGCACTT
>JACCZO010000168.1 GCA_013695925.1 Chthoniobacterales bacterium | reverse complement strand
TTTACCTGCATCCTCCTGCAACAGGCCTCTTTCTTTTTCATCTTTAACATCTTCTTTCTCTACTGGTCGGGCACCGAGGTGGAGAAATACCTCGGCCGCTGGCGCTATTTGCAGTTGATCGGGCTCCTGCTGCTTGTTCCGCCCGTCGTGATGTTGCTCTGGAGTGCGGCCGGCGTTTCCTGGATTTACTCCGGCTCCTACGAAATCACGATCGGGCTCTTCATTGCCTTCGCCACCCTCTATCCCGGGGTCGAGCTGTTCGGCTGGGTGACTCTGAAATGGCTCGCTTTCGCCGGCATCGTGCTCGCCTCGATGCAATACCTGCCGGCCCATCAATGGGGATTTCTAACCGTTCTCTGGGGCATGTGCCTGACGTCGTATCTCTTTATCCGAAGGGTGCAGAGGCCCTACCCCTCTGAATTTCAGGCTGCTTTTTCGGAGAACGTCGCGCGCCTTTTTAAGCGCAAGCCAAAGTTCCGCGTCGTCCCGCGCGACAGCGGCCGCCGCACCATCGAGCCGGAGGATGACGTCTACGAATCGATCGATCCGGTGCTCGACAAGATCTCGAAATCCGGGATCGGCAGCCTGACCGCCGGTGAACGGCGGGCGCTGGACCGCGCGCGTAATCGGCTCCTGAAAAAATCCGAGTGAGCGAACCGGCGACCGCTTCCCTGCGGCTCAGCGTCATTGTCCCGTGTTGGAACGACCATGCCAGCCTGGGGCGGCTCTTGCCCGATCTCGTTAGGCTAAAAAATCTGCACGAAGTGATCGTGGCCGACGCTTCTCCCTGCCCCATCGCGGCCGAGGCAGCGCGGACGGCAGGCGCCATTTATCTGCCGGCTCCCCAGCCGAACCGTGGCGCGCAAATGAACCTTGCCGCAGGCCACGCCACCGGCGACGTCCTCATCTTCCACCACGTGGATTCGATCCTCACCGCCGCGCATCTCACGGCCATCGCGCAAGCGCTGCAAAACCAGGACGTCATCGGCGGGGCGTTTTATCGCAAATTCGATCGACGCCATCCGCGGCTCGTCTGGTTTGAAAGGGTTGGGCGCTTTCTCACCCGGCACGGCGCCAGTTTCTTCGGCGACCAATCAGTTTTCGTGAGGCGAGAAACCTTTCGCGCGCTGGGCGGCTTCGCTCCTATTCCGCTCATGGAAGACATGGAGTTCTCCCGGCGCCTCCGGCGTTTCGGGCCGGTCGTGGTGCTGGATCCGCCGCTCGAATCTTCCACTCGTCGTCACCTCGGGCGCGGGCCGTGGCGAACCTCTATCCAGAACGGGCTTTTCATCGCTCTTTACAAATGCGGACTCTCTCCCGTCCATCTGCATCGCTGGTATTACCGCGAGCCGCGCGTCGCCCCTAACGAATCACTCATCAGCCCGCAACCGCTCGAGGAACTCAGCCGGCGTTGAAGCTTCCCGCAGCGCCTGCCGGGTCGCGTCCTTGCTCAGGCGGCGCGCCAGGCCGCCGACGCAGATCAGGTAGTCGTTCACCATCTGCTGCGGAACGGCGATGAGAAAAATGAGGTGGACCAGGTTTTCCTCGTCGCCAAACGAAATCCCCCGCGCGCTGCGTCCGATGCCGAGCAGGATTTCGTCGACCAGATCGGTCCGCACATGCGGAAAGGCGACTGCGCCGTTCGCTACCGTCGAGGTCTTCTCCTCGCGCGCCATGACCGCCTGAAAAAATTCGGTCGCCTTATTCAGCTCGCCGCTCTCTCGCAACACCTCGACGATTTCCCAGATCGCCTCGCCGGCCGTTTTCCCGCGCAGATCGAGAAGGACGTGTTTCGGATTGAGCAGGCCATCGAGCAAAGGAGAGATCATCGGCGATTGAATTGATAGATTGACGGGCGCGGGGCCGATGTCGAACTATTCGGCACGCGTGTCGAACGAAAATCAAGCCCCGGCTAACGACGCGGCGCATGCCGCCCAGGCCAGCCTTTACGATCAGGGCTACGTCAACGCGATGTCCCACTTTTACCGGGGCGAACTGGGCCGCATCATGGTCTGGCGGCAGCGTCTCGATACGACAACGAACTGGGCGGTCACGAGCAGCACGGCCATCATCACGATCGCTTTCTCGAACGCCGGCGTCCCGCATCTCATTTTCTTTTTCAACCTCGCGATCGTCTGGATCATGCTCTGGATCGAGGCGCGGCGTTATCGTTTTTACGACGCGTTTCGCGCGCGGGTGCGCATGCTGGAAGCGCATTTTCTCGTCCCGATGGTGATGGAAAACCGGCACCTTTTGCAGGGCGAATGGAAGAAGCTGGTCTGCGAAGACTTAATTTTGCCTTCGTTCAAGATCGGCAAACTCGAGGCCGTCGGACGGCGCTTGAAACGCAACTACGTCTTCATTTTCATCCTCATCATGATCGCCTGGGTAATGAAGATTTTTCTTCACGCGACGGAGCCAATCGACACCGTGGGCGCTTTTTACCGGGCCCTGCAGCTGGGACATATCTCCTCCTGGCTGGTGGCGATCATCTTTGTCGGCACGCTCGTTTCGGTGGTCGGGATCGCGGTCTATGTCGGCCGCAAAACTTCCGGCGAAATCTCCGAGTTCGGGAGCCATCGTTCGCTCTGGCGAATTTGAACGAGCTTTAGAGTCTTAAGCTTTAAGTTTTAAGACCAGAAATTGGTGCGACGTGTTGAAACGGTTTGGCTTCTCTTAAAGCTGAACACTTAACACTATTCGTCGATGACTGAAGGGACCGCTTTCATCCGCTTAATTGAGATCACCGCGCAATTGCGCGCGCCCGGCGGCTGCCCATGGGACCGGGAACAGACGCACGAGTCGTTAGTCCCGGGCCTGCTCGAGGAAGCCTACGAGGTCGCGGCCGCGATTCAGGCAAAAGACGACGCGAACCTGCGCGAGGAATTGGGCGATCTGCTTTTGCAGGTCATCTTCCACGCCCAGATCGCGACTGAAAGCGGGCGCTTCACGATCGAGGATGTAGCGCGCGAGATCAGCGACAAACTGGTCCGGCGTCATCCGCACGTTTTTGCGGAAAGTGAGGCGCGCGATACCGGCGCGGTCCTGAAACAATGGGACGAAATCAAACGCGCGGAAAAGAAACCCAGTGACGAAGGATATTTCAGCGACCTAACGAGAGCCTTGCCGGCCCTCCTGCTCGCGCAAAAGGTGCAGACCAAGGCGGCGCGGGTAAACTTCGACTGGAACGGGCTGGGCGAAGTCGTGGCCAAGGTCGACGAAGAACTGGCGGAGACGAAGGAGGCGATTGCTTCCGGAAACGGCAAGGCGATCGCGGATGAAATCGGCGATCTTCTTTTCTCGGTCGTGAACCTGGCGCGGAAAAGCCAGCTCGAGGCCGAGACCTTGCTCGGGACGGCGACGGAGAAATTCATTGGGCGCTTTCATGCCATGGAGCGCGAGTTGCAGGAGCAAGGCGGGAAGCTCGGAGAGGCCGATCTCGCGGTCCTCGACGTCATCTGGAACCGGATGAAGAAAGCGAGACCGCCCGCCTAACGATGGAAACCGAATACAAAGTCCGACTTGAGATTTTCGAAGGCCCGCTCGATCTCCTGCTTTACCTGATCAAGCGCGACGAGCTCGAAATTTTCGACATCTCGCTCGAGCGGATCACCCAGCAATACCTCGTATATCTGCAGGCTTTCAAGGAGCTAAACATCGACGTCGCGGGCGAGTTCGTGGTCATGGCGGCGAATTTGATTTATCTCAAGAGCCGGAGCCTGCTCCCGGTCGACCAGCAGCCGCCGGAAGAGGATGTGGAGGAAGATGACCCGCGCTGGGATTTGATCCGGCAGTTGATCGAATACAAAAAATTTAAGGAAGCGGCCGGCGAATTGCAGATACGCGAGTTGGAGCAGGAGCGGATCTTTGCCCGGATCGGCGACGGCAGCGTGCCGCAAGTGGCTCCGCTTCATCTCGGCGAGGTGGGGATTTTTCAGTTGATCAACGCCTTCCAGAACGTGCTCAAGCGGCTCGATTCGAAGGAGGATTTGCGCGAGATGTTCGGCGAAAATTTTACCGTCTCGGATAAGATCGAGCGGATTTTGCAGTGCATGGCCGGAGGGAAGCCGATTCGGTTTTCGGACCTCTTCGCACGGATGGCATCGAGGGTGGAGATCGTGGTGACCTTCCTTGCGCTGCTCGAATTGATCCGGCTTAAACAAGTGCGCGCGATCCAGGCCGACCCTTTTCAGGAGATCGAGATCGCGCCGCTGGCGCAATGATGCCGCGGGTGCTGATCGCCGGCTGCGGCTATGTCGGAACCGCCGCGGCCGATTTGTTTCACGCCGCCGGCTGGGAAGTGGAAGGCTGGACGCATTCTGCGGAGTCCGCGGCGCTATTGAGCGACAAACCTTACGCGGTCCGGGCGGTCGACCTTGCCGAAAGCGAAGCGGTGAAAAAAGCCGCGGCGCAGTTTGACGCGGTCATTCATTGCGCCAGCTCGGGCGGCGGCGGCGCGGAAAGTTATCGGCGCGTTTATCTGGAGGGGGCGAAAAACCTCCTCGCCGCCCTGCGGCCGCCGACCTTTCTCTACACCAGCAGCACCTCTGTGTATGGGCAGAGCGAGGGCGAATGGGTCGACGAAACGAGCCCGGCCGAGCCGCGGCATGAGACCGGCCGAATCCTGCGCGAAACCGAGGAACTCGTTAGGCAAAAGCGCGGCCTGGTAGCGCGATTGGCGGGGATTTATGGGCCGGGCCGGTCGGCGTTGCTGCGCAAATTCCTGGCCGGTGAGGCGCGACTCGAGGGAAGCGGCGAACGTTATCTGAACCAGGCGCACCGCGACGATATCGCGGCGGCTCTGTTTCATCTGGTCGAAATGAGCCGGCAGAATAAACAGCCGCCGGCGATCCTAAACGTGGCCGACGACGAACCGATCACTCAGCGCCAGGCTTATGCCTGGCTGGCGGAGAAGTTGCATCGTTCGCTGCCGCCGACCGCTGACCGCACCGCAGAACGAAAGCGTGGCTCAAGTAATAAGCGCGTCTCGAATCAGCAGCTGCGGGCGCTGGGCTGGGAGCCGAAATTTTCGACCTTCGCGATCGGGATGGAGAGGTCGGTTTTGCCCGCCCTGCAAACGTTAGGTGCCTGAATCAGGCCGCCGCGATATCAGACGGCGGGGCGACTGGGGTGACGTCCTCGTTTTTGCCCGCCCACCAAACGCTGGGAGAATTGAGCCGGTGGTAAGAAGGAAGCCGGAGATGGTAAGCATAGGTGCGTTCAGATGCAAACAGAAGGCGGGCGTGTCACCCGGCAAATTCGGAGATCATGCGACCCGTTTGCTCCCAGTCTGCGGGCAACACGCCCGCCTCTACACCAGTTAGCGCTTTGCCTAACGACGGTTCGTCTGGTGAATTCCAGTCGCGTGATCTTTGCATCCGTACTCAAGGGATTAAGCTGCCAGTGGCGACCACGCGCCGCTCGTCGGGTCGTAGAGTTCCGCTAAAAATTGAGGCCGAGATCTGTGTCCAGTTC
>JACCZO010000032.1 GCA_013695925.1 Chthoniobacterales bacterium | reverse complement strand
AATTTTCAAAACCCACGGGCGCGACCTGGCCGCGATTGTCCACACCGCGGCCCAGCCTTCGCACGATTGGGCGGCGCGCGATCCGCAGATGGATTTCACCGTCAACGCCAACGGCACTCTCAATCTTCTCGAGGCGGCCCGGAATTTCTGCCCGGAGACGCCTTTCATTTTCACCTCGACGAACAAAGTCTACGGCGATACCCCGAACCGTCTTCCGCTCCAGGAACTTGAACTGCGCTGGGAAATCGAGCCGGGCCATGAATACGAGCCGGGCATTTCCGAAAACATGAGCATCGACCAGACGAAGCACTCGCTTTTTGGCGCCTCGAAAGTCGCGGCCGACATCCTCGTGCAGGAATACGGCCGCTACTTCGGGATGCCGACCGCCTGTTTTCGCGGCGGTTGCCTAACGGGTCCGGCTCATGCCGGAACTGAGCTGCACGGCTTTCTCTCCTACCTCATGAAGTGCACGGTCAGCGGCCGGCCTTATCGCGTCTTCGGTTACAAGGGCAAGCAGGTGCGCGACAACATTCACAGCTTCGATCTGGTCGAGACTTTTGCCGCCTTCGTGAGGGCGCCGCGGGTGGGCGAGGTCTACAACATCGGCGGCAGCCGCCATTGTAATTGCTCGATGCTGGAAGCGATCGCCCTCTGCGAAGAAATCAGCGGCCGCAAACTTTCCTGGGAATACGTCGAGGACAACCGCATCGGCGATCACATCTGGTGGATCAGCGACGTGCGGAAATTCCGCGAGCATTATCCGGATTGGAATTTCCGTTATGGGCTGCGCGAGATTCTCGAAGAGATCCACGCCGCGTGCTAGTGGGCGTTTCGCTCGGCGCCGTGACGCATGCGAAGCAACACCCGGGCTTTCCAACGGGGCGGTAAGTTCCGCTGGCAACAGAGATGTTCCTTGGCCGCGGCGCGCACGCACGCGTTTCGCAGGGAGGCATCGGCGCGAAAGGCGAGGCGCCGGATAGGCGAGTGCTGGAGGGCATCGCTTTGTCGATGCCGCGGGGGTGGGCGTGGAGTGCAAGAGAGACCGAGACGACGTTCGCGGAAGCGACAAAGCGCTTCCCTCCAAGAGAGGGCGACGACGCTAAACAGTTAATTTCGCAGAGCGAACCTCACAGCCCGGCGAATCAGTACTGCTCGCCGTCGTCTTCCGTTGTGGCCACTACCCGGTCGGGGATAGCCCAGACGTGGATGCAGACGGCGATCCAGAAGATCGGCAGGAGGAGAATTCCGAAACCCGCGGTGCCGGTCGCGATCAATAGCGCCAATGCGAGCGCGATGGGCGCGCCGAAAAACATGAGCAGGAGCCCGATCAGGCGATAGCCCTTGTAGATGTGCCCGAGACCCGGGACGATGCTGAGCAGCGCGGCGACCAAATCGCTGGCCCGGCCTTCGGCGGTTTCGAGAAGCCCGGTCGCCGGCGTCGGCGTGGCGAACGGTCGTTCGGTCGATTCGGTTGCGGGTGCGTCTGTGTATTCCAAAACAATTCCTCCGCTGGCAATGGTCAGCAGCGCGCCCGCCTTCGTCAAGCGCGCAACCTATTCCGGGCTCGCCGCCGTCTCTCTTTTGCGAAACCATCCCGCCATGCCAGGCAAGAGCGCGATTATCCCGGCGCTGTTGATTTGGCTTTGCGCCCTGCCGCCGGTCGATGCCGGCCTGGCGCGCTACTGCGAACTGGTGGTGGCGGATCCGCCCGGTGTCCGGTCGTCGTTAGGCATGCGTGTGACTTATCTCGGGACGAACGGCTATCGCTTCGAAACGGGGAAGCACGTGCTGCTGGTTGATCCTTATTTTACCCGGGTCGGCCTGAGCGCGTTTCTCTTTCGCTCGCCGCTTGAGCCGAATATCGCGGAAATCGAAAACGCCGCTGATTTCTTCGCCAAGGCGGAACTGATTCTGGCCACCCACGGCCACGTCGATCATTTGTTCGATGTCCCAGCGATTATGCAAATGACCAGCGCGCACTTGCTCGCTTCCCGGACGGCGGTCGATCTGGCGACGGCTGCCGGCACATCGCCCGCTCGCTGCGTTGCCGTCGCGCCAGGAGAGGTCAGGCAAATCGGTCCGTGGAAAATTCGCGTTCTGCCAGCGACGCACGATCGCGTTTTCCCAATCGGCATTCCGTTTCCCGGCCCGCGCAAAGGGAGCGACCCGCCTCGTCGGGCGAGCGACTGGGTCTGCGGCGAGCCGCTCGCTTTCCTCATCGAAGCGGCCGGGAAACGCATCTATCTCGACTCTGGCGGAACGCCGGCGCAACTTCCGTCTAACGATATCGCGCCGGTCTATCTCGCCATCCTGGGAGTGGCGCTGCCCGACACACGCGCGCGTTTTTCCGAGACGGTCCGGCGATTGCGTCCGCGTTTCGTTTTGCCGAGCCACCAGGATAATTTTTTTCGGCCGCTGGACCGCGGCTTCGCTTTCGGACCGCTGACCGATTTTCCCCGCATCCAGCGCGACGACGAGCGCGAGAAACTTCCTGGCCGTCTCATCCTGCTTGATTACTTCCGCCCGTGGACTCTCCCGTGACTGGGCGCCGGCAGCTGTGGAGTTTTTTTGCGCTTCAAATCTCCGCAGAACCTGCAAGATAGCGAGATGCCCGCGCTTGCTGAGATTGTTCGCTTTACCGATGGATACCTGCGCCTCACGGAAATTGAGGATTACGAAAACGCGCTGAACGGTCTTCAGATCGAGAATTCAGGCGAAGTGACGAAGATCGGCGCGGCCGTCGATGCGTCGACTTACACCATTCAGATGGCGAGCGAGAGCGGCGTGGACTTTTTGATTGTGCACCACGGCTTGTTCTGGCCGGGGCTGCGGCCGGTGACCGGCTCGCTTTACCGGGGGCTCAAACACGCCTTCAATCACAACCTGGCGCTCTACAGCGCGCATCTCCCGCTCGATCTGCATCCGAAGGTCGGCAACAACGCGCTGCTCGCCGCCGCGATTGGACTGGGTGAACCGACGCCGTTTCTCGAGCTGAAAGGCGCACCCGCCGGCCTGCTGGCGGAGAGCGCCCTGCGGCGCGACGAGTTGCGCTCCCGGCTGGAAGAGTCGTTAGGCGGGCCCGTCCGCTGCATCGGCACCGGTCCGATGGAAATCAAACGCATCGGGATCTGCACCGGCGGGGCCGGGGGCGAAATCTACGCCGCAGCCAAGGAGGGAATCGATACCTACATCACGGGTGAAGCGCCGCACTGGGCGGCGGTCGCGGCGGAAGAGCTCGGTCTCAATCTTTTCCTCGGCGGCCATTACGCGACCGAGACTTTCGGGGTCAAAGCGCTCGCGGCCGAGCTGGCGGAAAAATTTAGTCTGCCTTGGGAATTCCTCGATCGACCGACCGGCCTGTGACAGAAAGATTAGTGTTGGTGTTTTCGTTAGGCGGCAAGGCGGCATGATCGCTCTTCTCTCGCTGACCGCCCTCGTTCTCATCGGGGTCCTTGCGGTCGTCCTCCGCCGGCTCCTCGAGAAGGTCGAAAAATTGGGCGCACGCGTGGCCACTCTCGAGCAGAAGCTACCAGCCGCGGAAGCACCCGCGCCGCCCGAGAAGGTGGTGATTCCTTCTTCGCCCTTGCTCGCAAATGCGGCCTCTCCCGCGGCACCGCGCCCGCTTTCCACGCCACCGCCGTTGCCGATCGCCCCGCCGCCCCCGCCGCCCGCGACACCCTTCAATTGGGAGGCGTTCATGGGCGTGAAACTGTTCGCTTGGCTGGGCGGGCTGGCGCTTTTCCTCGGAGTTGTTTTCCTGGTCAAATATTCCTTCGAGAACAATCTCATCACTCCGCTCGGCCGGATCATGATCGGGGGAGCGGTCGCGGCGAGCCTGCTCGCGCTCGGCTGGTCGCTTGCGCGGGGTCGTTACCGGGTTACGGCGCAGAGTCTCTGTGCGACCGGGATTGTGATTCTCTACGCCGATTTCTTTGCCGCGCATTCCTTTTACGCCTCATTTCCCTAACGACCGCGTTTTTTGCGATGGCGGCGGTCACCCTCTTTTCCTTCCTCCTCGCGGTCAATCTCGGAGCACAGGTCATCGTTATTCTGGGATTGTTAGGTGGCTTTCTCACCCCGGCGCTACTCCCGAGCGTCTCGGACAACGCCCCCGCGCTCTTTCTCTACATCGCTTTGCTCGATCTCGGGGTGGCGGCGGTCGCGCTCCGCAGGCGCTGGCACTATCTCGTCCTGCTCGCGGCCCTCGGGACGGCGCTGACCCAACTCGGCTGGGCCATCCAGTTCTTCAATGCCGCCAAAGGCGGTCGCGCCCTTTGGATCTTTCTCGGCTTTGAAGCGCTCTTTCTCGCCCTCTTCTTTCTCCGCTCACTCAAAACGGAAACGCACGACAGAAAAGACACGATTTGGCTGGCGGCGGCCGCGGTTGTCGTCGGATTCTGCGCCCTTGGGTTTGGATTCTGGCTCGCGGCCTTCCCGGTCCTGGGCAGGCAGCCGCTCTTTTTTTTCAGTTTCGTTTTCCTGGCGGACGCCGGTCTGCTCGCGCTCCCCGTCTTGGGGCGGGCGCACCGTGGCATCGCCCTCGGGGCCGGCAGCCTAACGTTCGTTCTCGTGGCGGAATGGATCGGGTTGTTTGCTCCGCATGGCCCGCTCGGGGCGGCCCTGGCCGCGATCGTCATTTTCGCGCTCCTCCACGCCGTGACCGTGCCGGCGTCGGCCTGGCGCCCGGGCGTTCTTCCCTTCACCGCCGCCGGCACCGTGGCGCCTTTTCTGCTTCTGACTTTTTTGCTCTATCGGGTCGCGCTCTGGAATCCGATGCCGGTCTTTGGCGTTGCACTCGTTCTGACCGCGATTCTGCTCGCGGCCGCGATCGTGAAGCGTGCCGACTGGCTCGCCCTCTCCGCCCTGCTCGGCTCCGGGCTGGTCGAACTCTCCTGGCAGAGTGCGCGATTCTCGCCTGAAGAAGCGATCCCGGCGCTCGTGTTTTACGGACTCTTCCTGATTCTCTTTGTCGCCTTTCCTTTCTGCTCGGCGCAAAAAGAAAAAGCCTGGTCGTGGGCGATCAGCGCCCTCGCGCAGGCCCTCCAATTCTGGCTCATCTATCGTGTCGTCACCCTGGCCTTTCCTAACGAGTGGATGGGACTGCTTCCGGCGATCTTCATCCTCCCGGCTGCGCTCGGAGTTTGGAGTCTGTTGAAACTCTACCGGGCTGATCCCGCGACCGGCGACTCTCGCCTCGCCTGGCAGGGTGGGGCGCTCCTCCTTTTCGTTAGTCTCATTTTCCCGCTCCAGTTCGACCGCGAATGGATCACGCTCGGCTGGGCACTGGAAGGTGTCGCGCTGCTCTGGCTTTTCGGCCGCCTCCCGCATCGCGGGCTGCGCCTCGTGGCGGTCGTTCTACTCTGCGCCGCCTTTGCCCGGCTCGCGCTCAACCCGGC
>JACCZO010000484.1 GCA_013695925.1 Chthoniobacterales bacterium | reverse complement strand
GTGATGCCAAGGTCGCCCGGCACCTTGTAATAGGTCATGACCAACGAGGTGGTCGGGAAATATGTGACGAAATCGGTGATGACCCGCTGCGCCGCGGGAACGTAAGCCGCGCTGAAATCCGCGTAGGCGGTGACCAATCCCGGATAGCCTGGAGGCGGATTTTTGGCCAGGTTTTCCAGCGCGTTAAAGTCCTCGTCGGTGGTCGCGACGACCATGTTGAAGTTTTGCATGAACCCGCCCATAACGACATAGGAACAGGCGGGGTTGTTCTCGTAGTGGGCGGCAAAGGCGGCAAGGAAGGTTTGCCATTTATCGAGGTAAGCTGTGTCCCACGGGAGCGGGCTGCTGCCGACGGAAACCCCGGTGATCGTGTCAATTTCCTGATATGTGTATTTGTAAACAAGGGGGGCGGTGGTGTAGGCCCACCCGGGCGTGGAAAGACCGCCCGCGATGCTGACGCAAAGTTTCTTGCCATGCGCGGCGGCGATGGCGATCGCGGAATCGATCGAGGCCCAGTTGAAGGTCGCGGCGTTATCCGGCTGGATCTTGGCCCAGCCCACTTTGTAGCGGTAGCCGTCGATGTTGGGATTATCGAGCAGCGGATTGTTTGTCAGATCGATCTTGCCCGTGCCGGGGGCGCCGAAGAGCAGATCGTAAATTCCGGCCGGTTCCGGCTTCATCGTGGCGGCGGCTGTGTTCGCAGCGCCGATCAGGGCGCAGGCGAATAGAAGCGCGGAACATTGCGCAGAAGTCGTGCAGTGCGGGTCTGTGTGCGTGGCTGTTTCGGCGAAGATTCGAGGCGGATGTCGACGAGGATGGGTACGGCTGGATTGTTCATAAAAAGGTCTCTGCGCCAGCGGTAAATGCGGCTGTTAATTTGAGGGACTTGAGCGAAGCTCGTGGAGATGCCCTTTGCGTATTCAACAGCCAGCGCTGTGCCACACAGTCGGAAAATTTCGGGCGGCGGTGCGCTCTTTTTACCCGGCGACCGCAAGCGACCGGGCGTGGTTTTCCCCGGGAATCATCGGTTCACCCGCCTGCTAAAATCCGGTCAGGAATAGAGATATTCGTCGTGATATTCACGCTGGGGCGCGAATTGCACGTTCTCGTTTCCGGTCTCCGGATATTCGAAGATTTTGCCTTCGTAATTCCGGATCACGATCTTCTCGTTATCGTGATAAAGGACATACCCGGGATTGATCGGGACCTTGCCGCCGCCACCCGGGGCGTCGATGACGAATTGCGGCACGCCGTAACCGGTGGTGTGTCCGCGCAGCCCCTCGATGATCTCAATTCCTTTCGCGACCGACGCGCGCAGATGCGAGGAGCCGTTGATCAAATCGCACTGATACAAATAGTAGGGTCGCACCCGGCAGATGAGTAGCTTGTGCACGAGATTTTTCATCGTCTCGAGATCGTCGTTCACACCCGCGAGCAGGACGCTCTGGTTGCCTAACGGAACCCCGTGATTGGCCAGCATCTCGAGACCGGCGCGCACTTCGGTGGTCAACTCGCGCGGATGGTTGACGTGAATGCTCATCCAGAGCGGATGATATTTTTGCAGCATCCGGCAAAGCTCCGGCGTGATCCGTTGCGGCAGAAAAATCGGGACCCGCGTGCCGATGCGGAGAAACTCAATGTGCGGAATCGCGCGCAGGCGGCTGAGGATTTTCTCGAGCTTCGCATCGCTGAAGAGCAGGGCATCGCCGCCGGAGAGAAGTACGTCGCGCACTTCGGTGTGTTCTTCGAGATATTTGAAGGCCGCTTCAAATTCAGTGTGCAGCTCCTGTTCGCCCACTCCACTGACGACGCGAGCGCGGGTGCAATATCGGCAATAACTCGCGCACCGGTCAGTGACGAGAAACAGGACGCGATCGGGGTAGCGATGGACAAGACCCGGCACTGGCATGTGCGAATCTTCGCCGCACGGATCCGCCATGTCGTAGGGTGAGGCCCACGTCTCCTCGACCCGCGGGATGACCTGACGCCGGATCGGGCAGTCGGGATTGTCGCGTTCGATCAGGTTAAAAAAATGTGGGGTGACGGCGAGCGCGAGCTTGTCGCCCGAGAGCAGGACTCCCGCGCGCTCTTCTTCGGAAAGCACGAGATGCTGCTCGAGTTGCGCCAGGGTCGTGACGCGATTCTTGAGCTGCCATTTCCAATCGTTCCAGAGTTCCGGCGCCACACCGGAGAAGTATCCGGGCGCATGCGAGATGAACTCCTTTCCGTCCTTTTTGCCATCGGCAAGAGTAAGCATTTTGTGTTGTGAGGAAAAAGTTAAGGGGGTTAAATAATGTGTCAATGAAGGCACTTTGGGGTGCGCCGCGCTCCTCGCGGTTCCCCTCCTGTTCGCTCCTGCTCCTGCTCCTGCTCCTGCTCCTGCTCGTGCTCGTGCTCGTGCTCGTGCTCGTGCTCGTGCTCGTCCTCGTCCTCGTCCTCGAATCGTTGGTGAGGAACGCCCGACTTTCGAGGACGAGGATTAGAAACGAGGACGACACACGAATGCCCGCGCCTTGCCGCCTGCATGCTTCCCGCTACTGTTTGAACGGCGCACTGCGCGCCCTGTCGAAAATCGCCAATCTATGCGTCCTCTTCTTTCAAGCCTTTTTCTCGCCGCCGTCACCTGGCCGATCGGATTGCTGGCGCAATCCTCTCCCGTTCCCGCGCCCGCTCCCACCGCGCCGGCCGTCCAACCGACACCCACGATCCCGGCCGCGGCCGCCGCCCCCGGAAAGGATGTGGTCCATCAACTAAACAGCGCTTTCGCCAAGGTCTTCGAAACGGTCGCGCCCGCGGTTGTGATCATTGAGGTCACCAAGAAAAACGACGGCAGCGACACGTCGCTCGACGATCTTTTTTTCCAGACACCGGATGATAACAATTCGAACAAGAGCGGGCGCGCGCCGGAGCCGGTGCAAAGCGAAGGCTCCGGCTTTATCGTTAGGCAGGACGGGTTTATCTACACCAACCTTCACGTCGTGGAAGGGGCCGAGAAGGTGGCGGTAAAACTCCAGGATGGCCGCGAGTTTCCCGGCCAAGTAGTCGGCACTGACGAGAAAACCGATATCGCGGTGATCAAGGTCGAGGCCGCTAATCTGCCGGTCGTGCAGTTGGCCGACAGCGACGCCGTCCGCGTCGGGCAATTTGCTTTCGCGATCGGCGCGCCCTTCAAGCTCGACTACACCTTCACCTATGGAGTGATCAGCGGGAAGGGGCGCAATAAATTGATGGCGACGGGCGGCTACAATATTGCGGATTATTTGCAGACTGATACGTCGATCAACCCGGGGAACAGCGGCGGCCCACTCTGCGACATCGACGGCAAAGTGGTCGGCATGAACACGCTCATTAACGGCCTCAATCGCGGTCTCGGTTTCGCCATTCCGAGCAACCTGGTAAACGACATCGGGACACAATTGATCTCCGGCAATAAGATCGTTCGGCCCTGGCTCGGGATTCGGATCGAAACGTTAGGCGAGGATTCTTCGATTCGCGATCTCTTCAAAGGCGTCGAGAAGGGCGTGGTCGTGCGGACAATCGAAGCCGACGCGCCGGCTTACAAAAGCGAGCTGCGGCCTTTTGATGTCATCACCCAGATCGACGGCGCACCCGTCACGACCGACACTCAGTTGCAGCACGAGATTCTGAAAAAGAAGGTCGGACAAAACGTTGAGCTCGGCGTCTGGCGCAAGGGCCAAACGATGAAGATCGCGGTCACGACGGGCGAATTGCCTAACGAGATCGATCGCACCGCGGCCCAGCCCGCGCCGCAGACCGAGCCGCGGGAGGAGGACCTCAATCGCTTCGGCCTGCAGGTGCAGGATCTGACCAAAGAGGTCGCCATCCGATTGAAATTGAAGGTGCAGCATGGCGTGATCGTGACCGATGTGGCAGACAACAGCATGGCGGCGGCGCAGGACGTCCGGCGCGAGGATGTGATCACGGAAGTGGACGGCAAACCGGTGACCAACGTAGCCAGCTTCCGTCAGGCCCTGACGAAGGGCGATCCGACCCGTGGTATCCTGCTCTATCTCGATCGCAAAGGCAGCCGCACCTTCGCGGTGTTGCGGGTGGGCGGCGGTTAGGCGGCGCTAAACACGCTTTTCTCTTCCTCTAAGAAAACTCGTGTCCGCAGGTCTGCACCTTTTACGATGAACCCGCCGATGAAAATTCAGCTTCCACTCGCGGTTTTCGCTATCCTGGCCGGCGCGACCGGTGCCGGGGCCGAACCCGCCCCGACGATTGCCAACCAGAACTTCGCGGTCGTGCGCGATCACGTCGCGCTGGATCTCAAGCCAGGCGAAAACGAAGTGCGTTTCTCCGATACAACCGCGCATCTCGAGCCGGACTCGGTCATTCTGCGCGACCGATTATCGTTGGTTGGGTCACAATCGAGCAGCTGAACTACCCCGTGCACGATCCATGGTGAAAGATCTGCGGCGGCTGGCGCTAGCGTCTTTGGCATTCGCGTTTCTGCTTTCTCCGCTCGCGGCCGCGCGGGCTGATTGGGCGGTTAAATCGCTGGAGCGTCAGCCCGGAGCCGGCGGCACGATCGAGTATCGCCGCTATTCGTTAGGGGCCGATTCCGACCGCGAAGTCGAGTTGCAGCTGGCCTTGTTTTCGAGCAAGAGCGCAAGTCTGCGCGTGATCGATCAGCCCGCCTCCGGCCGCCGCCTGGCTGAAGTCATGAGCGGCGACAATTTCCTCGCGGGCGTGAATGGCGGCTATTTCGATCCACAGGGCGAACCGGTCGGATTGCTCATCAGCGGTGGAAAAACAATCGCGCCGTTTCGAAAGGCGCGTCTTCTTAGTGGAGTGCTGGCCGCGCGGCCGGGAAGCGTGGAAATCTTCCGCGCGAGCGAATTTCCGCGTCAGCGCTCCTGGCGCGAAGCGGTGCAGTGCGGCCCGTTCCTGGTCGATCAGGGAAAAGCCGTCGCGGGCCTGGACGGTGAGCGCTCAGCGCGGCGGACATTCGTTCTTACCACGACTGACGGGCGCGCCGCGCTCGGATACTGCGAACCGGTCTCACTGGCACGCCTGGCGAAAATTCTGACCGCCCTCGGACCTCTCGAGGTGGCGCGCGCCTTGAATCTCGACGGCGGATCATCGAGCGCCTTTTGGTGCGCGACGAAGGAAAAGAAGGTCTCGATTTCCGAGTTCAAAAAGGTGCGCGATTTCGTCGCGATCGTGCCCCGGTCTGATCGTTAGGCAAAGCCGTTTCGCGGCAGGAGTGGTCCATTTTCAAGGGTGATCCCGGCGCAGACCATACGGTGCAATCAGCCTCAAAATGCACCACGACCCGCGGCAGCTCTCGCTTGACGAGTCCGCGGGGCGCGCCAAGAGTCGGGGCGCATGCGGACTTTCGGCGGCTTTCTTTCTCATGGAGCGCGTGTCTACGGCGAAGTGCGCGGCGACGAAATTCATCTCCTGACCCGCCCTTTCTGGCTTGGCCTCGATTTTAGTGGCGAAAAGCGTTCGTTAGGCGAGCTGACCCTCGATCTCCCGGTCGCGCCGAGCAAGGTGATCGCGGTCGGCCTGAATTACAGCGATCACATCAAGGAAATGCAGCGGAGCGAGATCGGCTCGCCTCTTATTTGGTTCAAGGCGCCCAGCTCGCTCCTCCCGCACGAGTGCACCATTCAGATCGCCTATCCGGAGCACAAGACCGATTTTGAAACCGAGCTGGCGGTGGTGATCGGCCGGCCGGGGAAGAACGTCACGGTCGAGCGGGCCCTCGATCATGTCTTCGGCTACACCATCGCGGAGGACATCAGCGACCGCGACCTGCAGAAATCCGAGAAACAATTTTCACGCTGCAAAAGTTTCGACACCTACACTCCGGTCGGGCCCTTTGTTTATAGCGAGGTGGAAACCGGCGATCTCGAAATTTCGCTCCGGCAAAACGGCGAGATCCGACAGAGCGCCCGGACCAGCCAAATGATTTATTCGGTGGCGGAGATTGTCTCTTTTGCGAGCCAGGAGCTCACACTCTTGCCGGGCGATCTGATCCTCACCGGGACGCCTTCGGGAGTGGGGCCGATCAGTCCCGGCGACGAATTGGTGGCGACGGTGGGCGATTGGCCGGCGCTGCGCAACCGTGTTGAAAATTGCCGGCCCGCGAAAAAAAATCTTGCCTAGATGCAATTTGGGAGGCTTCCTCTACATCCCACCGCAAAAGTGAAATCGATTCATAGATGACTGTGTATGAGGGACTGCCGCGGAAAGAATCTGAAAACTTTTGCTGGACGCGCGACCGTTTCCTCTGTGATAAGGTCAATTATCGCCGGAATCCTCTATCCACCATCAACCCTGCTCCATATGAAAAAAACGCTAATCGTTAGTCTCTGCTGTCTCAGTTTCGCGCTCGCCGGCTTCGCGCAAAGTCCACCCCCGCCGCCGGAAACGAACCCGCCCGGCGTGCCGGAGACTTCGCCCGCTCTGGCCACTTCACCGGAAGCTGCAGCTCCCGGTGCTTCTGTCGCCGCGGCGCCTGAGACAACAGTCGCACCGGCTGTTCCGCCGGAACCGGGCACAGCTCCCGCGACAGCCGACACTTCACCGGCTGCTGTTACTTCACCCGCTGTCACAGCCACTGTGGCACCCGAAGCTGGCGCCGCTCCTGCTCCATCGGAGCCCACGCAGAGCTCGAATTTCTTTCTTCGACAGTTTAAGGCAGGCGGGCCGATTATGTGGCCGATCCTGATCGTGTCCATCGTCTCCTTATTTGTGGTCATCGATCGCTGCGTCTGGTGGGGTTTCCGCTGGTTTCGCCGCGATCCGAAACGGGTCGAAAAGGTTTTCACCGCGCTCGAGACCGGCGATGTGGACGAAGCCTCGAAACTTTCCCGCGGCACGCGCGACCCGGTTTTGCGCATGATCTGGAACGGCTTGAATCATCAGCACTC
>JACCZO010000462.1 GCA_013695925.1 Chthoniobacterales bacterium | reverse complement strand
TGATAAAAGAAGGCGTTGCAGGAAACCTTGATCGCATCGGTCAACCCGAGCGTGCCGTGCGCGCCGCCCTTCTCATTAATCCAGCATTGGAAATAGTGATCGCCGTACCAGACCCCGCCGCTGCAGTGGAAGCGGGCCGCCGCC
This sequence comes from Chthoniobacterales bacterium, assembly GCA_013695925.1. GTDB lineage: Bacteria > Verrucomicrobiota > Verrucomicrobiia > Chthoniobacterales > UBA10450 > Palsa-1392. The sequence continues at coordinate 7,831 of JACCZO010000462.1, read as the reverse complement.
AACCCTTTTCTAAGGCCAGCCAGCGAAGTGATCATCTTGAAAGTCGAGCCGGGAGGAAATGCGCTGACCGCGCGGTTGACCAGCGGATGCGCTTCGTTGTTGCGCAGCTCTTTCCAATCCTTCGCCTTGATGCTGGGGATGAAAGTATTCGGGTCAAACGACGGCACCGAGGCCATCGCGAGGACATTGCCGTTGTTCGGATCGATCACGACCGCGGCGCCACGGCCGACCGCGCGTAACGCTTCGTCAGCGATCGCCTGGATGCGGGCGTCGATGGTGAGATACACATTCGCGCCTTGTTTGGCCGGTTCTTCCCTAACGACGCCGTCGATCGCACCCTTGGCGTTGCGCCGCATCACCCGCATCCCCGGTTCGCCCCGGAGGTATTCGTTCATCGTTTTCTCGAGGTTCGATTTCCCCTCCACGTCGCCTTGGTAAAAGGTGTATTTACGTGCTTCCTCCAGGTTCGTGTCATCGGGCGCGCCGACGTAACCTAACAAGTGCGAAGCGAGCGCGCCGTAGACGTAGGAACGAACCGGCTTGATCGCGATATCGACTCCGGGCAGCCCGACATCGTGCTCGGAGAACTTCGCCATCGTCGCGAAATCGATGTCCTTGATATAGGAATACGGAACCTCGGTGTTGTTGCGGTAGTGGCGCTGGAGCTGGTTGGCGTTGTAATCGCGCGCCAAGTCGAGATCCTCGAGCCGCGGGACGATGCCGTCATTCACGATCCGGACGATATCGGGCTCCTTTAGATCCTTCGGCATGCCGCTGATCGTGGCGCGATACTGCGTCTCCGGCGGGCGACCGTAGCGTTCCCGGTACCCTTTCACCATTTCCGGCAGATAAAAATCGACCTCGTAGCTGGCCCGATTCTGGACGAGGGCGACGCCGTTGCGATCGCGAATTTCGCCCCGGATGGAAGGAATGCGAACCGTCGCCTCCGAGCTGCCTTGGACACGCGCGGTCCATTCCCTGCCGCGCGCCACCTGCACCCACCAGAGGCGCGCCAGAAGCGCGCTCAGGCCGAGGAGCATGCAGACCCCAAGGAATTGGATCCGTAGAGTCGGTTTAGCGCGACCCGAATTCATCAAACCTTTCTGACTCCTGAAGATAAGGATTGTTCACCAAACGGCTGACCCAATGGAGCGACCAAAAGACAAGCGGCGCCATCAGCATGGCGAGCAGACCGGGCCCACCAATCTGCCACCAGACTTCGCGGTTAAAGAAAATGGAGCCGCGCCGAAAAGAGATCATCAAATATTGTGCGAGGAGAATGGCCGACGTGCAGAGGCCGCTGAGAACACAATGCACTTCCCAGCGGCCCCGATTAAATAAGGGCTTCAGACCGTGCATGATGGCGGCGAGCACCGCGTAGAGGAGTATCGACCATCCGAAGGAGATTTCAACACTCGTATCGAGCACCTGAACGGTCATTGCATCCCATAAAAAGCCGGCGATAAAAGCCAGGCAGAGCATGAGCGGAAAGGGAAGCGCCATCGCGCCGTAGAAAACGATCACCGGAACGATGTAGACGTGCGCGTTAAACATCCAATCGAGCGGCGGGATGAAGATTTCGATGATTTGCGCCACGATCACGAGCAGGGCGAGGATGAGGAAGAAAATCATGTTTTAATGTAATGACGAAGGAATGACCAACGACCAATGACGAACCGCCGCCAGGGTTTTTCCGATTTCGGAGTTCGTTAATTCCTTCGGGCTTCGTCGTTCGAAATTCGTCATTTCCCTCTCATTTCCTTCCGATCACGACAAACACATCCTCCAGCTTCGCCAAGTCGACCGCCGGAGCGAGCTTGGCTTGGCTGTCGAGTGCGCGAATCTTGAAACTTTTGATCGTCCCAAGAAAAAGCCCCGACGGGAAAACGCCGCCCACGCCCGAGGTGTAGACCTTTTGGCCGTCCTTCAGCTCGGCCTGTTTCGACAGGTAATTGAGGTCGAGCAGCGGTGAGAGGCTCCCCGCGACACGTTCGCCCGTCACGATCCCCTGCTCGCGCGTTCCCTCCACGGTGGCCGCGACGCGGCAGTTTTCGTCCGAGATTAAGAGGACTACGGAAATGTTTTCACTCACCGTGGTGGTGCGGCCGACTAGGCCTTCATCGGTCAAGACGGGCATCTCGGGCGCGAGCCCATCGGCTGAGCCGCGATTGATCGTAACCGTGCGCCACCAGGTCGACGAATCGCGGGAGACGACTTCCGCGGGGACGAGCCGAAAGAACGAGCGCTCGCGATAATTGAGCGCGTGGCGGAGGCGATTGACCTCATGCTCGACATCGCGCAGCGCCTCGTTCGTCGCCTTGAGCGAGCGATTTTCCACCCTGAGCGCAGCGTTCTCGCGTTCCAGTTCTTCGAGCGACTTCAGGCCTGCGCGCACCGACCTTATTTGCCGCTCGAGACCCGAACCGGTCTTAAGAAACGGCGAGATGGCCTGGAAAAATGTCGCTTGAATATTATGGGTCGCCTGCGGGCCGATGCTGAGAAGGGCAAGGAGAGCCGCCGCAAAAAGAACGATCGCGACGATGCTCCTGCGATTCATCGAGATGGCTGATCGCTGATTGCGGATTGCTGATTGCAGAAATCGATCTTCAGGCGCGACGATCTCCTGCTGCGACAATCAGGACGCAGAAATCCGCAATCAGAAATTTGATTCACTGCCGCCACTGCCGATCGGCGGTCGCGACCTGGCGGAGAAACTTGATTTCATTCAGACATTTGCCCGTGCCTTCCGCGACCGCGCTCAAGGGGTCTTCCGCCACGTGCACCGCCAGTCCGGTTTCTTCGCTGAGCAACCGATCGAAGCCGCGCAGGAGCGCGCCGCCACCCGCCAGGACCAGCCCGCGATCCACCAGGTCGGCCGATAATTCCGGCGGGCAACGCTCAAGGGTGATCCGCACCGAATCGACAATCGTCGAGATCGGTTCGAGCAATGCCTCGCGCACTTCCTGCGAAGTGATCGTGAGGGTCTTGGGCAGGCCGGCCACCAGGTCGCGACCCTTTACCTCTACGCTCGTCTCCTTGTCGCTTGGGTAGGCGGAGCCGATCTTGATTTTGATCTCCTCCGCGGTGCGCTCGCCAATCATCAGGTTGTAGGCGCGCTTCATATATTGCACGATCGCTTCGTCGAGTTCGTCGCCCGCCACTCGCACGCTGCGGCTGAAGACGATGCCGGAGAGCGAGATGAGCGCGACTTCGGTCGTGCCGCCACCGATATCGATGATCATGTTGCCGGCCGGATCCTGGACCGGGAGGCCGACCCCGATCGCGGCCGCCATTGGTTCCTCGATCAGATAAACTTCGCGCGCCCCGGCGTGGGTGGCTGATTCCCTCACCGCGCGTTTTTCCACTTCGGTAATGCCGGAAGGCACCGCGATCACCACCCGGGGCCGAGCGCGAACACGGCTGTTGTGCACTTTGGTGATGAAATGGCGCAGCATCGCCTCCGTCACCTCGAAATCGGCGATAACGCCGTCTTTAAGTGGACGCACCGCGACGATATTGGCCGGCGTGCGGCCGAGCATGCGTTTCGCTTCGTCGCCGACCGCGAGCACCTTCGAAGTGCCGGCCTGCACCGCCACCACGGATGGCTCTCGCAGCACGATGCCCTGGTCCTTGACGTAAACGAGCGTGTTGGCGGTACCGAGGTCGATCCCGATATCGCTGGAGAACCATCCGAAAACTCTGTTTAACATGAGAAAAGCTTTAGCATTGCATCAACGCCGGCGGACCCTCCGAAGCGAAAGTTGTGCCGCAAATCCGGGCAGGTGAAAAACCATGTATCTTGGAACGGCCCTCCCCCGCGTCAAGGGAAAGCTCGCCCCGCCCTTCGGACCGGAACGTTCAACCTTCAACGTGCAACGCTAAATGTTCAATGAAAGAGAGTGCGATATACCGCGCTTCCGAAATTGAGCGTTGAACGTTCAACGTTGAACGTTCAACGTTTTCCCCTTCTTCCATGACCGCGCACCGCATCCTCGTCGCTCCCTCCATCCTCGCGGCCGATTTCGGCCATCTGGCGAAGGAGGTCGGAAGCGTCATCGCAGCGGGGGCTGACTGGCTGCATCTCGACATCATGGACGGCCAATTCGTCGACAACATTTCCTTTGGTCCGGGGATCGTGCAGTTGATTCGCGGCCTAACGACCCTGCCGCTCGACGTCCATCTCATGATCGAGCGGGCCGATCACTACGTGCCGCGCTTCCTCGAAGCCGGGGCGAACTCGATCACCGTCCATGTCGAGGCGGAGGCGAAGCACGATGTCGCGGCGACGCTCCGACTCATCCGTGAAGGCGGCGGGCGGGCCGGCCTCACTTTGAATCCCGCCACTCCTTTCGCGACCGTCGAGCCCCATCTGCCTAACGTCGATCTGCTCCTCATCATGACGGTTCATCCCGGTTTCGGCGGCCAGTCGTTCCGGCCGGAGATGATGGAAAAAGTGCAACGCGCGGGCCAACTGCGTGACTCGTTAGGCTTGGAATACGAGATTGAGGTCGACGGCGGGATCAACGTCGAGACGGCCCGTCTTTCGATCGAAAATGGCGCCAACGTCCTCGTCGCCGGAACTTCCATTTTCAAGCATGCCGATTACGCCGAAGCGATCCGCAGTCTGCGCGATGGCTAGCTAGTGCAGTGAGTTTTCTAAAAATGAACCTCCTGCGCTTGAAAAGCAGTGCCACGGAGGACGGCTTTGTAAGCCGTCGAGGCCGGGTTGCAAACCGGGCCGCCATTGCCAGAGGCGCGTTCTCTGGATCAGAACTCAAGAACTCATTACCCTAGCTGCTGTGCGCCCGGCGCGCCTTCTCTTCTTTTATGCACGAACTCGTTCGCGACATTACGTTCAGCATCGCCGCCGCCTGGTTGCTCGGGCTCATCGCACAACAATTCCGGCAACCGATTCTCCTCGCTTATCTGGTTGCGGGCTTCGCTCTCGGGCCGGCCGGGTCGGGCCTGATCGCCTCGGCCGAGAGCATCTCGGCCATCGCCGAGCTCGGCCTCATCTTCCTGCTCTTCATGATCGGCCTCGAGATCGATCTGAAAAAAATCGTGAGCGCGGGCCGCTCGATCACCCTCACCGCGCTCGTCCAAATCTGCGCCGGGGCCGTTCTCGGCGTTTTCTTTTTCCGGCTCTGCGGCTTCGGTTTGGGCGGCGGGGAATGGGACGCGCTTTATCTCGGCGTGGCCGGCGCACTCAGCAGCACGGTCATCATCGTCAAAGTGCTCTATGAAAAACAGGAGCTCGACACTCTCACCGGGCGCATCACCCTCGGCGTTCTCGTGCTGCAGGACTTGGCGGCGATCCTTTTTCTCGCCGTCCAGCCGAACCTGGAGAATCTCGCGCCCAGCATCCTGCTCTTGTCACTCGTTCGCGTCGTCCTGCTCGTCGCCGCGGCGCTTGTCGTTAGTCGTTATGTCCTGCCGGCGATCTTCCGGCACGTCGCGCGCTCGCCTGAGCTCGTCCAGGTCGGCGCGCTCGCCTGGTGTTTCCTCGTCGGTGAGCTCGGCGAGCGGCTCCATCTTTCGCGCGAAATGGGCGCCCTGATCGCAGGCGTGGCGCTTTCCACCTTTCCTTACGCGCTCGATGTGACCGCCAAAGTCACAAGTCTGCGCGATTTTTTCCTGACCCTTTTCTTTGTCGGCCTCGGCATGCAAATCCCCTTTCCGACCCCGATCCTGATTGGCTGGGCGCTCGTCTTCGCGGCTTTCGTGATGGTGAGCCGCTTTCTCACGACCTTTGCGCCGCTCTATCTGATGCGGCAGGGATTGCGCACAAGCATCATTCCCGCAATCAACCTCGGCCAGGTGAGCGAATTCTCGCTCGTCATTCTTGCTCTCGGCGCTGTGGAACATCATCTCGCCAACCCGGCCACGACCGGCCTGGTCGCGCTCGCCTTTACCCTGCTCGCCGCCGTCTCAACTTTCGGCATGTCGAAATCGGACAGCCTCGCCCGCAACCTGATCCCCTGGTTGAAAAAACGCGGACTGCGCGATCTGGACCACGTCCCGGATGACGCCCATGCCGAAGGCGGCGACGGTCATGGCAAGGCGCGAATTGTTTTTCTCGGCTTCTTTCGTACCGCCAGCTCACTCCTGGAGGAGATGCAGCGGCACGCACCGGATCTGATTGGGCACACCGCAGTCGTCGACTTCAGCCCCGTGGCGCGGGAAGGGTTGCTCGAGCGCAAGGTGCGGGTCATCTACGGCGACATCAGTCAGCGCGACACGCTCCTGCACGCCGAGGTGGAACATGCGGAGGTCCTCATTTGCACCATCCCGGATTCAATCCTGAAAGGCACGACGAATGAACGGCTCGTCCGGATGTTGCGGGGCCTCAATCCCAAGGCGAAAATCATCGCGACTGCGGAAGTTTTAGCCCAGGCCGACGCGCTCCTTGCGGCGGGCGCGGACTACGTAACTCTGGCCCGCCTGCAGGAAGCGGCCGACCTGCTCGAAGCCGTGCGCGCCGCGACCGAGGGTTTGTTAGGCCAGAAACGAGCTGCTCTCCAGCGCGTCCTGCACGACCGTGCGGAAGTGCTGGCGTGATTCCCGCGGAAGCGCGAGTTTCGCGCCACGATGACGAACAAAAACGACACGGTCGATCGAAGCGCGGTCGAAGATCACGACGGCATTCTCACCATTCGGGGCGGTGGCGCGCGGCGCGATTGGAACGGCATCCACTACAAGCAAGGAATGTCGGCCAAGAACGTCGGAACGACGAAACTTTCAGCCAACATCGCGACCATTCCGCCTGGCGGCGTGGCCCATGCACACATCCACGTCGGCTTCGAGCTCATCCTTTACATCTTGGGAGGCAAAGTGCGGCACGAGTTCGGCGCTGGCCTAACGAAAAGCATCGAGAACGAAGCGGGCGATTTTATCTACATCAGGCCCGGCGTCCCGCATGAGGTTTTCAACCTGAGCGAGACAGAGCCAGTGGTCGCTTTCGTCGCCCGCTCTTCCGCCGAAGAATGGGACAATATTGTCCCCTACGATCGAAAGCAGAATTCCGTCAGCAGCTAGGGAAGGAAAAAAGGGGGCGATGCTTGAATTTTGAGAGCGCGCTGGAATTCGATCCGTGTTTTCCGAGCCATCCGATCCAATAGAAGCAGGTGCCACCCAAGCAGTCGATCTCAAAATCCAAGCATCGCCCCCCTGCAGCATCGCTCTGTTCTGCGGTGGACCTGGCGGAGGACTCCGCGCCGAAGGCTATACCGTCACGGGAGGGAAATAGCCCGGCCAAAGGCGCTGGAAGCAGAATCGTTAGGCTTGTGAATCGAATCGATCTCTTCGCCCGACAAGGCGAGGGCCGTTGTGCCAGCCACACCTCTGACAAAGGTTTGAAATTCCTCCAGCAGCTGCGTCCGCTGGAGGTGAAAGTTTGTTCCAAGAATCGCCACCACGACCAGCACCGCGACGCTCGCCATCGCGAGGGTCACCTTTGCGCGCAGCGAAATGCGATGAGCAGCCATATGCGGGCAGGGAGCGTCCGTCTCCGGCCCCCATCCGATCGGGCGGAAGCGATCCTGACAAGCCTGCAGCCTGCTCCAGGTTCGTTAGGCCGGGAGCTTTTCGCGGCCGTAGCGCAGGGCGCGCGACATCCAGACCATTTCATCGAAGAACTTTCCGAGGCGGCGCTCATAGGCCGGTTCGGTGATGCGGCCGGAGGAATCGAACAACTTTCCGACCGAACCGAAGTAAGCGTCGGTCGAGATCGCAACCAGCCCGAGCTCTCGCAGAACCGGCAACAGACTTTGAATCATACGCGCGCCGCCAAACGGTCCGGCCGAGACGCCGCAGACTCCCGCTGCCTTGTGGA
>JACCZO010000445.1 GCA_013695925.1 Chthoniobacterales bacterium | reverse complement strand
GTCCTGGATATGGTGCAGCGCATCGGTCGCGCGGTTGCGCAGGAAATAAAAGGCGCCGAAGGCCGGGATGGCGATGACGAGGCCGCTCGCGGTCGCGACCAGCACTTCGCCGATCGCGGCTGAGAGGCCGGAAGGATCTCCGATTCCGCTCGAGCCGAGTTTGGCGAAGGCCTTGATCATGCCCGTGACCGTGCCTAACAAACCGATCATCGGGGTGGTGACGCCGATGACCGAGAGGTAGCTGATGTAGGTTTGCATCTGCGAATTCTCTTTCGAGAGCGCGCCGATCATGCCGTCTTCCGCCACTTCCTTGCCTTCCCCGAGGAGGCTGATTCCGGTCCGGAGGACGTTGGTCAGGGGCGACGGATTGGTTTTGCAATAGTTGTGCGCGCCGACGTAATCGCCCTGCCGGAAGAGCGTCTTAAGCGCATCCTCCTGTTCCGGCGGCGCGGTTTTTTTCCGGCTCGTCCGAATTACTCCGTCGCCGATCAGGTAAAGCGTCGCGATCGAGCAGATCGCGATCGGAAACATGACCCAGCCGCCTTCCTTGATCTGCTCCCAGAGGGTCTTGGAATGAACGCCGGCCGCGGGTACGGCGGGGGTCGCCGCCTGGGCAAAACCGGGTGTGGCGAGGAGGAGAAACGCGCCTGTCAGGGCGATGGCGAGGAGGCCGGCGAGCCAATTGCTTCTCGTTAGGCGAATGATCTGTCGTGTCTTGTTTTTCATTTTGGCATCTTCTGCAATTCAGCCCGGGCGACTTCCGCCTGCGCCGATTTTGGATATCCGGCGGTCAGTTCATTAAGCGATCTCTTCGCCCTGTCCAAGTCCTCCAATCCGCGGAAAGCGCGCGCGCTACCGAGGAGTGCCGGGGGCATCCAGCGTTTTTCGTCTTCGTAAAAAACGGGCACGTGCAGATAGGCCAGGGTGGCGCCGTCCCATTGCCGCTGCGCGAGGAGAGCATCGCCTTTGCGCACCCAGGCTTCGGCGAGCACGTCGGCCCGAGCGCTTTCCTTGATCACGGCGTCGCAAAGCTGAATCGCTTTCTCGAAATCCTCGCGACGCACAAGGCCGGGGACGAGCTGGAGTTGGGCGGCGCGCGCTGTCTCCGGATCGGTCACGCTTTTGCGAATCTCGTCGCCGAGGGCCTCGGCCTGTTTGTCGAGTTGCATGCCGCTGAGAGCGGAAACCTTGAGCAACGCGGCCGGCGCCCAAAAATTGCCGGGCAGATCGCGGAACGGTTCGTAGTACTTCACGACTGGTTCGATATCGGCGAGAGCCTTTTCCGGTTGGCCTTGGGAAAGAAAAGCAGCGGTGGTTTTTAGCTGCGGCGGGTCGGGGAAGTGAATTTTGGCAATGGTCGAAGCCTGGTAACCGACTTCGCCGCTGCTCGCGCCGACCTGCACTTTACCCATCACCATGTCGCCGGAGCGGCGCACTCCTTTGGTCTCAATCGTTTGGCCTGTCTTGAGGAGAATGTTTTGCGCGCCCAGCGGCCGGTCGAGGACGAGGAGGACGAGAAGGGCGAATGGAAGTGTTTTCATCATCCCTGGCCCAGGGCCTCCAGCCGCTTCCGCGCCTCGACGGCTTCGCTGAAATTGGCCAGCTTCTCGTTCCGGAGCAGCTCGCGATAAGTGTTGGTCGCTTCCTGGGTTTTGCCGAGTTTTTCGAAGCTCTCAGCGCTGCCGAGATAGGCTTTCGCGACCCAGGGCAGGAACTTCTGGTAGCCGACGTAGACGCGCTGGTAATAGGCGTTTGCCTCCGCCCATTTGCCACGCCGGGCGGCGATTTGGCCTAACGAATAGACGCTGTAGGCGGTCGCTTCCCCGCGCCATTCGCGCACGGAGGCGACCTGCTCGAAAGCTTTCTGGGCTTCATCCAGCTTGCCGAGCGCGAGCAAGGTTTTGGCGCGGCCGAGCGAGATGTCTTTCAGTTTTGAGAGGGCGGCGATCTTCTCGGTGCCGTCGTTGAAATAGCGCAGCGCCTTTTGGTAATCCTTCTTTTGGTAGGCGAGCTCGCCGAGGCCGTTATAGGCGTAGTCGATCATCTGGCTCTTCGGAAAGTCGTCCAGCAAACGTTGATAGAACCCCGCCGCCTGGTCGAATTTCCCTTCGCCTAAAAGGTAATCGCCCGCTTCGCCCAAAAGGAACGGACTCAGATCTTCCGGCTTAAACTGGGTGGCGATTTCCGCGATGTTTTTCTTCTCTTCGGCCGGCTGGCGGCGCAGCCGGGCTAGCTCCGCTTTGGCGAAAACAATGCGCGCCTTCGCGGTCGGCGATTCTTCATTCGCCGCCGAGGAAAGCAGGCGATCGAGTTCGGCGCCCGGATCAGTTATAGCCGGGGGCGCTGCGGTAGCCGGGGCCGCTGTCTCCGGTCGAGCGGAAGTTCCCGTCCCGGATCCGGGGACAGCGTCCCCGGCTACAACCTGCTTTTTCTTCACACAGAGTTGCGCCAGTTGCGTGATCAGCTGCTCGACCGCGTCCCGGTGGGGATCGGCGATGTATTTCTTGATCGTGTCGGCCGCAAGTTGCTTCGCCTCGTCGATTTTTCCTTCGCGTGCCTTCGCCTTGCCGATCCAGTAAAGGGCCGAGACGACGGTCGGGTGATCCGGCTTGTCCTTGACGAAGCCGGTGTAGAGCTCGCTCACTTTGTCCCATTCGCCGCGTTTCTGGAGCAATTTGCTCGCGGCTTCGAGCGAGTAGTTCATCAC
>JACCZO010000444.1 GCA_013695925.1 Chthoniobacterales bacterium | reverse complement strand
ATGCAAAGCCGTGCTCCGCCTCGAATCACCCGAAGAAGAAACCAACAACCTCACACTCACATTATGACAATCGATTATCCGACCCTCGAAAAGACACCGCGCCTTCTCGCCCAAGTGAAACTGCGTCCCGTGCAAGGGCATCGCTTTCAGCCGACCGGATTTTCCGATCTCGGGCCTGCGCGTTACACGCTGCCGGACAGCACAGAAATGTTGCTCGTGGAATCAAACCAGTCCGTTGCCAACCGGATGGAAGCGGCATGCTGGGATGCGGCGAAAAACGAGCTGATCTCCGAATTGGCCGGGCTGCCTTACATCGTGGTGAAAGAAGGCGAGCGGTTCATCACCGCGTCGGTCCTCGAAGCGCACCGCATCAACTCGGAATACATCATGAGGAAGCTTGGAAAGTCAGCAGGGAAATCCAAAGGGAGTTTACTTGACCCTGACAATATCGGAGCCGAAACGGAGGAGGGCGGATCGAAGAAAAAGAAGAAGAAACCGCCAACGGATTTTCATCTAAAATTTGCGACTGAGATCGGCTACGCGGCAGATCAGCCTATCGATTGGCGAAGGTTCTACGACGCACTACTAAAATACGATCCTTGCAGTCTCATCCACGGCTGTTTCCTCGAAGAGATCGCCGGCCGGCTGCGCATCATGCGTGCGCTGTCCGGCTTTATCGAAGCGAGCAATGTCTCCGTCGCTGAGAGCGGCGGCGTGAAGAATAGCTTAGTAAATCCGGAACTTAAACAAGGCGAAGGCAACGTCCCATTTGCGCGCACGGAATTCGTCGCCAAGGAAATCGTCGCCTTTTTCAATCTCGACCTCGCGCTGTTGCGCGGTTTCGGCTTCGCGAGCGCACCGACACAATTGCTGATCGCGCTGTCGCTCTTCAAAATCCAGCGTTTCCTATCCACCGGCCTGCGGCTGCGGACTGCATGCGACTTGATGACGGTTGGCCATCTGGAAATTCAAGGCGGACTCTCGATACCGCCCGAGACCGACCTGCTCACTGAATGCACGCGGCTGATGAAAGACAAGGAGTGCGTCAAACACTTCGCCGATGCGCCAATTACTGTCGTAACGCGATAACGAGTCGAATTCCTCATGATCGCGATCGCCCTACGATTTCCCTCGGGCCGTTTTCACGCGACGCCATGGGGCCGCCATGTTAACGAAGGCGCACCTGAGTGGCCTCCTTCGCCATGGCGTTTGCTTCGCAGTCTCGTTGCGACGTGGAAGCGGAAACTCAACAACGGGCAGGCGGACTCGGCGCAAATCGAGCGGGTCATCCAGGCTTTGGCTGCGCTCCCTGATTTCCACCTGCCGCCTGCCTCGACAGGTCATTCGCGGCACTACATGCCGAAGCGTAGCGCCGAGGATAAAACGATGGTTTTCGACGCGTTTGTTGCCATCCCACGCGATGCCGAAGTCATCGCCCTTTGGCGTGATGTGACGCTATCGCAGGACGAGCGGTCGGCACTCGCACTTCTACTCGAACATTTTTCTTCATTGGGCCGTGCCGAGACTTGGTGCGCAGCGCGACTCGTCACTGATTCCGAACTGGACGCTGCCGCTGCGGAAATCAACTGCCGACCATCTAGTGATCATAGCGAAAGAAGTGAAGAAACGGTGCGCGTCCTTTGCGTTGATCCGACTTCAGCCTTTTTGAATCAACACACGCCGAAGACCGTCACCCAAACCGGACGTGGCAGAAGTCGTGTGCGCACCGAAGTTCCGCATTACGATCCCGACTGGCATCTCTGCATTGAAACTCTATGGCTGCACCAGAAGCGCTGGTCCGACCCGCCTGGCAGCCAATGGATCAACTACGCGCGGCAGCGCGACTGCTTTAAGGTGACGCCACGAACGGCTTCGTCTCGCGTCCGCGAAAATGGCAGGCCTCGTTTTCAGATTGCGCGTTTCTCCTTGGATTCTGCAGTGCTTCCATTAGTGACCGCGACTCTGCCGGTGGCTGAGGACGCGCGGCGAAATCTTATGGGGATTTTTGGGCGCATCGCCGGCAGAGGCGCAAACACGAAACCGAAGTCGTGGGTGTTCTCCGGCAAAGACGAGAGCGGAGATCCCCTTACCGGCCATCGCCACGCTTACTTCCTTCCCACCGATGAAGACCATGACGGGAGGCTCGATCATTTCACCATTGTCGCAATAGGCGGCTTCGGTCCCGATGAAATTCGCGCGCTCGACGCCTTGCGCGAAATCAAGAATCGCCAGCGCGAAGAGTCGCGCCAGCCGTTGCGCGTGCTGCTGCTCGGTCTCGGAATGATCGGCGACTACTCTGCGCCCGTGCTCGGTCCGTCCTCAGAGTGGATTTCGGCCACACCGTTCATTGCGCCGCGATTTCCGAAAAGCCGCGGGACCAAGCGCGATCCCGAACCCGCGCGAGTTTCGCCAGTCGCATTTCTTTCGCTAACGCTGCGCGAAGAGCTAGCGCATTTCATAGAGCGCCGATCAGAACTCAGCGCTCTCTCGGCCGATGATATAGAAATCACACCGCTCATAGACGAGTCGGGCAATTTTCGACTACCTCGATCGGCACGGGGTGAGCACCCCCGGCGACCGCTTCAGTTCAAGCGCTATCGTCAAAAGCGTGATGACGATGGTGGCAGACGGTCATCCGGATTCTTTCGGTTGAACTTCCCCCGAGCCGTTCAAGGCCCCATCGCGCTCGGCCATTCCTGCCATTTCGGTCTGGGGCTATTCGTGCCGATGGCCGATTAACCCAATGAGAACGACGTATCTCGTCTGCTACGACATCTCCAACGACAAGCGGCTGCGCAAGGTTTTCAAAACGTGCCGCAATTATGGCGATCATCTTCAGTATTCGGTCTTCGAGTGTGACCTCAACGGGTCCGAAATCGTAAAGCTCGAACACGAGTTGAATGAAATCATCAACTCG
>JACCZO010000442.1 GCA_013695925.1 Chthoniobacterales bacterium | reverse complement strand
TGTTGCAGATCCTGCTTGAGGTACTCGAGGACGTCCTTGAAACGAGTGAGATTATTGGGCGCCGCCTCGCAGAGCGCCTTGTGCGCCTCGAGCATGGTGCCGGCCTGCTCTCGTTTCGTCGCATCGGTTTTCTCGCCCGCTTCGCCATTGGTCTTGGCCAGCGCCTCACACTGCGGCGCCTCGGCTCCGTCCTCCTGGATGTCGAAGATCTGGTCGAGCCCTAAACCCGATAGCAGGTCACGACTCCGTGGGCCGCAATGAATCACATGCACCCGGCCCTGGCCGAGTTCCTTCAGGCGCAGCGCCATGCCCGCCATGGTTCCCATAAAAGTCGAATCCATCATCACACACTCTTCCAGGTCGAAGACGAATTCGCGGTGGCCTCTATTCACCATCTCGCGCGCAAACTCCTTCAAGCTGCCACTATTGAGGAAGCTGCCTCGCCCCGCCACGCGGACCCACACCGTGGGACCGTTGACGCCGACTTGAATCGAGGACTGCACGACTAACCAAAGATAAAATTTCGCCGCATACTGTCAATGACTCGCGCTTCCGCCGCCTCCGGGCCGCGGACTTAATCTGGGCGGATGCAAGGGGAAAATGAAGGGCCTGGCCCCGGCGCGCGAACGGACTAACGAATACGCCTGCATCAGACGGGAAAGTCGCGGCGGGCGCGCCCTATTCCCAGAGATAGGATCGGCGCACGGCCACGATTCGGTCGTCCACGATGAGCGATGCCCGCCAGGAAACCACCCGGCCATCATCGGAATAGTCGTCGCCAATGATTGCAAACTCGGTTTGGTAATGACCCCGGGCGCGGGGGTATTCCACCTCCCGCGCCTGGACAAAAGCGTGCAGCTTTTCCTGCCGATATTCGAGCCGCACTCGCACGTCGGCCGTCCGGTGCGCGACCCAGAAAAAGTTAAAATAATTTCCCAGCCGCTGACGCTGATCGAGAGCGGTGATGGCGCCAAACATCCTGTAATCGCGTTCGAAGCGGACCGAGGCGTCGACCTGTCCGGTGAGGCGCTGTTTCGCGGGGTCGAGCAGATATTGTTTCACTTTGCGAAACTCGAATTCGCGATCGAGAACGAGCGGGAGAGGGCTCGGTTTCTCGACCTGGTAGGGTGTGGGCGGAGTCCCGGCACAACTCGCGAGCACAAGACAGAGAGCGGCCAGCGGGATTCTCACGACGCGTGCATCAAACGAGATGAGCGCCCTGGTGTCAATCGCGCTCCCTTTCCACTCGTGCTCGTGCTCGTGCTCGTGCTCGTCCTCGCGATCGGGAGAACGAGGACGAGGACGAGGACGAGGAGGAGGACGAGCACGAGGACGAGGAGGAGGACGAGGAGGAGGACGAGGAGGAGGACGAGCAGGAGCCGGCGGCCTCCGCTCCCAGTCGCGAACTCCGGCGAGACCGGCTAATTTCCGCCGTGATTTCAGTCCATTACGAGCGGGGAGTTTACCTGCCTAACGAAAACATCTGGCTCGATCCGTGGGAGGCGAAACCGTTCGCGTTCGTCTCTCACGCCCACAGCGATCACATTGCGCCGCACGACGAAATCGTGGTCTCGGAACGGACCTCGCGCCTGATGCAGGCCCGACTCCCCGGCGAACGGCACGAACATGTTCTGCCCTTTGGCGAACCCTCGCTGGTGCGTGGGCTCCACATCACTCTCCTTCCCGCCGGGCATATTTTCGGTTCGGCCCAATTTTTTCTTCAAACCGACGCGGGCAGCCTGCTCTACACCGGCGACTTCAAGCTGCGCCCCGGCCGTTCCGCTGAGGCGACCCGATGGCAGCAGGCCGACACCCTCATTATGGAGACCACCTACGGCCTGCCGCGCTACCGGCTGCCGCCAAGCGAGCTGGTCGTGCAACAGATCGTCGCCTTTTGCCGGGAAGCGCTCGAGGAAGGGGCCACGCCTGTCCTGCTCGGGTATTCGTTAGGCAAAGCGCAGGAGATTCTTTGCTCGCTCGCGGAAGCGGACCTGCGGCCGATGCTGCACGGCTCGGTTTATCGGATGACGCGGATTTACGAGCAGTTTGGACAGGCCTTCTGCAAATACGAGCGCTACGACGCAAAGGCGGTCGCGGGCAAGGTGCTGATCTGCCCTCCGAGCGTGGCCCGTTCCCGCATGATCCAGGGGCTGAAGAACAAGCGCGTCGCCATGATCAGTGGCTGGGCGGTGGAGCCGAATGCGATCTACCGTTACCAGGTCGACGCCGCTTTCCCCCTCTCCGACCACGCCGATTACGACGACCTGCTGCGCTACGTCGAGCTGGTCCAACCGAAGCGCGTCCTCACTCTGCACGGCTTCGCGGCGGAGTTCGCGCGCGACCTGCGCGACCGCGGGGTCGAAGCCTGGGCCCTGAGCGCCCAGAACCAGATGGAGCTGACGCTTCAGCCAAATCCGCTGCCGGGTAGCGCACTCGTCTCGAGTGCTGGTTGCGGTGTTCCACCGCAACGAACTTTCCTGGCAACTCAACCATCGGCGAAAAGCGATGCGTCAAGAAAAGTTCGCGACGGCGAAGACGCCGTCGCCAGCACTCGAGACGAGTGCGCTACCCGGTCAGAATTCGCCGCCTTCGCCGCGCTCGGCGAACAAATCGCCGCCACGCC
>JACCZO010000473.1 GCA_013695925.1 Chthoniobacterales bacterium | reverse complement strand
CGTCTCCGGTATTTTCAATCTCAAAGCGGTAACGAATATTGTGATCGAAGATGACCATTCCAAAATGCTCGCCGGAGACAATGAAGCCCTGCGTGGTCGAAATGAGAATGACTTGCGAGTTGTCGTTTGGATCGAGGAAGGCGTACAAGTCAGCAATATCGGAGCCGCGATCCTGCGCAATCGTGGGAGAATCGATGTGATCGGATGCTTTCAGCTGCTCTGGTGCAGTCAGCGCCAGGGCGCAGAGACCAAGAGCTGCGAGACTGAGCCGCGGTAACCTCGTAATTCCGTGGCGATTAGTATTTTTCATATAATATTTATTTCTTAGTTTGGTTGTTAATTAGAACTTTCAGTTAGAGCGGGTTGACCCCGTCGACTTCACCGAAGAGAACTGAAATAGCAGTTCATTTTCGTTCATCGGGTATATGAGGAAGATCAGGGCTCCTTTATTCCACGCCGAATTAAATTTTGATGGATAGAGAAAACCCGGGTCGCAAAAAAACGACGCGCGCGCACCATCCCGACGACGCTCGGGCCTGCATGAGCGTCGCGAAGCATGACGCGAATCGGCGATTCACCCGCTCGCGATGCGAGAACATCGACCCGCAGGACTGGGCCAGCCCGGGCGCTGGCGTCAGCGTGCAGCGACAGCAACCTGTATATCCACTCCTCGCTCGAGGCGCTCCCCCGCCTACGAAAAGGCGTGGCCGACCCGCGCTGGCTGGGCGAACTGGTCCTGCGCCCGGTTTCGCCCGCGCGCTGAAAACGTTCTCGCCTAGCGAGGATGCATGAGGTCGAGCGCGAGCTTCCACTCGCCCGCCCGGTCCTTGCGCCAGATGCGCAGGTAATAGCCGCTCGCTCCCATCGCCGGACCGTTGAGGTATTCGCCCCAGACAAAACCAAGATCGCCTCCGGCGGAAACGTCGCCCCCCTTCGGTTCCCCAAATTTGACCGGGGCGGTTTCTTTTTGCAGCGCGGCGCTCGCCTCCGCGCTGCCAATGACGGGGAATTGCTTCGGGAAATAGAGCCGGACGTTATCTTCCGCCGCGGCGACCACCTGCCCCGCCCGATCGGCCGCATAACGCAGATCGTGCGCTCGCATGACCGGTTTCGCGTCGGCAGCCGATTCGTTAGGGGCGTGGTTGTCGACGATCTGCAGTTCCGCCCGCGGCCCGCTCGGGGCGGGGTTTTCCGAGCCGAGATCGAAGCGTAATTTCCACTGTCCATTTTCCCAGTGCCAGATGGAGACGAACTGCCCGTGGTCCGTCGCTTCCTTCGCTGCCGGGTCGTTCTTGAAGCTCCACGGACCGGTCGTGTAACCAAGGTCGCCGCTGGTCGAGGCAGCGACGAGAACGGGCTGCCATTGCAAGACCGACTTCGACTCCGGCTTTGCCTGCCATGCCTTTTTGGCATTGGTCGGGCCGGGCTCGAAGGCGATGGCCTGGTCCGAGAGGACATGGAGAAACGCCGCGCGCGTTCCTTTCTCAAGCGCTTCCTGGGCAAAAGCCGTTTCCGCGGCGGCCAGGGATTTGGCGTTTCCGTCTTTCGCAGCCTCTTCGGCGAAAAGGGAGGTCGAGCTGCAGAGGAGAAAAAGCGCAGCGGCGGAGAAGGAGAAAGTTTTCACGTCGTTAGACAAAAGCTGCATTTGGCGGCGTCTCAATCTAAAAGACCGTGAAGAAGCAATGGAGAGTGCACGCAGCGAAGACGATTGGCAGACCTGTTTCAGGCAGCTTGGCCCCGCTCTCCTTCTCTTTGCCCGGCGCTGGACCAACTGCCGCGCCGAAGCGGAGGACGTCGTGCAGGAAGCGTTCGTCCGTTTTTGGCGCCGCCAACATTCGATTGAAAACCGCGCCCTGCTCTACGCCGCCGTCCGCTCGACCGCGCTCGATCGCCTGCGCGGGGAAGAGCGTCGCGCCCGCCGCGAAGCCGCCGTCGCGCTCGATGGCACCGCGCATTTCGAGCCGCAATTCACCAGCGTGGATGAAAGCCAGGAGCAACTGGTCGCGGCGGTCGAGCGTTTGCCCGACGAACAACGGGAGGTCGTCATTTTGAAAATCTGGAACGACCTCACCTTCGCCGAGATCGGAAACGTCCTCGAGATCTCGCCGAACACCGCCGCCTCGCGCTACCGCTACGCCCTCGGCGCGCTCAGGAAAACCTTGCAGCCCCATGAATGATTTTTCCGAACTCGAAGCCGAGCTGAAGAGGCTTTGCCCGGCGCCGGTCTCGGCCGAGCTGCGGGCCCGGATCGAAGTCGCCCTTACGCAACAGGACGCGACGCCAACCGCCGGCGTTCTTCCGCGCCCGACGCGGCGGGCCGGTCTCTGGTGGTCGCTCGGCCTTGGCCTAACGACCGCTTCCGCGCTCGTCCTCGTCTGGCTCGCTTTCTTCGCCGAGCCGCCCGTGAGCGCTCCGGTCATCGCACAAGCGAATAGCCCGGCGCCGGGCGCGGCCTACGACCCCGGGCTGCAACCGTCCGCGCTCACTCAGGTGGTTTACCATCGGCGCGACGAAGGTCTCGTTTTCTCGCCTAACCAAACGGAGCGACCGCTCCGGCGGGTCCGCTACGACACCCGCGAGACGATGCAGTGGCGCAACCCGCAGACCGGGGCGT
>JACCZO010000420.1 GCA_013695925.1 Chthoniobacterales bacterium | reverse complement strand
CTGAATTTACGCTTTCCAGCGAAGTGGAGGCGGAGTATAAACCGCACGCCCTGATTCCGCTCGCCGTGTCCGCACCAACCATCACTTCGCACCCGTGCCGGACCCCCACCGCGGCGGACTGCGCCCGCCGCCGCGCCTTCACCTTAGTCGAGATGCTGGTGGTTATCGTGATCATCTCGATCCTGCTGGTCTTGGTGATACCCGCAATGAATCCAAGAAAAGATGCTATCGACTTCACTAAAGCCGGCGAGGCAATAAAAAGCGCTATCGAACAAGCCAGGAACTACGCACAAACGAAAAATACATACGTTTGGCTCGGATTTTATGAAGAGGATGGTTCGCAGGATTCCACAACCCCGTCCACTCCTGGTAACGGCCGTTTGATCGTCTCCACAGTGGCATCCAAAGATGGGACAACAATATATATTCCCGGTAGTACCGGCACCAACCCCATAGATCCGACTAGGCTGCTTCAAGTTTCCAAACTAACCAAAATCAATAATGTTCATGCGCCTCTTTTCGCGCCCGGGTCCGCGACCGGCAACACTTTCGACACCCGACCCAAGCCCGATTGGAATAGCTTTACTATTTATAATTCCTCACGTTTTGGAGAATTAAACGCACCCCCACCGAATACTGCACCTACCGACGGAACGATCTATTCAAGCAAATACCCTTTTCAATACCCGGTCGGTACACCCGCTCCATCCGCCCAGTATGTGTTTACCAGAACGATTCAGTTTAGCCCCACCGGAGAGGCGCGAATCTTCAGTACCTATGATATTCGCAAAGTTGTGGAAATAGGGCTCGTCCCGACCCACGGAAATTCTGTCCCCACTCCAATTAGCGGAGCTGGCACCTCAGCGGTTGTCTTCGGCGGGAACGTTTTATCGGTTCAATTCAGTGGCATTGGCAGCATGGTTAAGATTTACAAAAAATGAGACGCCCCCTTCATCCTCGCAGGGGGTTCTCCCTCGTGGAAGTAACACTCGCGCTTGGAATCGCTTCGTTTTGTCTTATCGCTGTCTTCGGGCTACTCCCCGTCGGCGTCCAGTCCAACCAAGCCGCAAGCTCACAAACTGCGGCAGCGTCCATTCTTCGTTCTGTTGTCGCCGATCTTCGCGTAGCGGCACCGGGTGGCACATCCCCGCAATATGCTATCCCGATAGGAACAAATACCACACTATTCCTAGATGGGAATGGTACCTTAGTAGACGTCAATCAAGCTCGATACCGCGTAACGGTGGTTTTTCCACCGACCACGGCCAATTCCTTCTTCACCACGATCAAGCTCAGTTGGCCCGCGCCAGCAGACCCCTCAACCGTTACCCCTGCCGGCTACGTAGAGACATTCGCAGCACTTAATAGGTCGTAACTTATGGAAGCGCGATGCAATGTCCAAGGGTTCACGCTACCAGAGATGCTGGTTTCGATCGCGGTTCTCACGATCCTAATTCTTTTTGTCACAAGGCTTCTCGATCACGCCACAAACGTTATTTCTCTCGGGAGCAAACGTATGGATGCTGAGTCAACTGTTCGACCATTATTTGATCGGATGGCATTAGATTTCGCAAACATGGTGAAACGACCAGACGTCAGTTACTACCTGAAAACCTCGGCGACCTCAATGCCGGGAAATGATCGACTCGCATTCTTCAGCGGCATTCCGGGTTATTATGATGATAACGGCAGGTCATATAATAGTCGCTTCTCCGTAGTCTCCTATCGAGTCAATACCGATCCGAACTCGGCCTCGTTCAATCGCATCGAGCGCATGGGGAAGGGCCTCGCTTTAAACGCGACGTATACTGACCTAATGCCAATACTCTTTTTGGATAGCACTGTCCCGACAAACAATACAACGACGCTCGATGCCCTTTGGCCCTCTGCAACGCGCGCCTCCCCTGATCCTAATTATTACTCCTCTGATACCTATTCACAATATGAGATCATTGGCTCTCAGGCCTTTCGTCTCGAATATTATTATCTAACAAGCGGAGGCTCTCCCACACTGACCGGTTTTCCGACGGATTGGACAAGTGTTGACACCATCGCCATCAAAGACATTTCAGCAATCGTCGTCGCAGTAGCGATAATCGACCCGCAAAGCAATCGTTTACTTTCCTCCACACAAATTAGTACGCTCGCGGCGAGCCTACCCGACTTCAATACGGGCACTCCAGGCTCCCTGCTCGCCTCCTGGCAAGCTATTCTCAACAATACCGCCAATATGCCTAGACCCGGTCTTTCTGGTATTAGGCTGTACGAGCGCTATTTTTATCTTTCACAATGAAGATCATCTTCCTGGCTCACGGTCGCTCGCGTCAGGGCGTTGCCCTCGTCATTGTTCTTGCCTTCGTAGCCCTGCTTACCGCTCTGGTTGTTGCCTACCTTGTCAAAGCGGCCACTGATCGAGATCTTGCCAGATCAGGATACAGCAGCACCGCTGCCGATTTGCTGGCTCAGAGCGCGTTAATGGTGATCGTCGGCGATATGAGACAGGAGATTGTGGATGGCTCATCTACGACCACCCCTCCGTATACTCCTCTTTCCAACGCCGACGTGCTCCCGCGTCGGAGTGGCAACCCGCCGTTTACAGGCAACGAATCGAATGATCCCGCCCCTAATCTTATCCGCCGTAGCGTCTACCCCGATATGATACTCGCCCATGGAGTAGCGAGCCGTGCCTCGCCTGTGAATTCCACGAGCGACGTTTCCAGCAATGGCCGACATGTGACATTGAATCGATGGAATAGTCATTATTTGATTCGTCGCAATGATCCCACAGCCGGGGTGACTGTGACGACCCCAATCAGCACATTCGTTGCTCCTGATTGGGTACTGGTCACCCGAAGTGGTCCTAAATCTTTTGAGGATTACTCCGCAGCGTTAGCCAATTCAGCTTCCGACAATGGCGATTTCGTTCTAGGCCGATATGCTTTCGCAGTCTACGACGAAGGCGGTCTTCTTGATGTGAATGTCGCTGGTTTTCCGTCCCCTTCTCCTTCGCCGACTACCTGGGTGACGGACGTCGGACGTAAGGGCACTATAGCGTTTGCAGACCTAACTGCACTACCTGCGACGCAGGCAAATCCGCCCAATCTTATGAGTACGACGGGTCAGAACAAATTGGTTCTCTACCGCAATTATGCTACAACCACTAGCTCCTCCCTTGTTACTTCGTCAGTTGTCTTTAGCGCCGCCCAGGCGTCGCAGTTTGCAAGCTACTACCTCCAGACGGGCCAAGATTTTCAGACCGTGAATAAGATGAGCATCGGGTCTGGGAGCGCTACGCGGACGGATCAAGGCTTCATTTCCCGGGCGGAACTGATACGGTTCTGTTCATTCACGAATATAGCTACTTATGTGAATGCCCTTCAATATATGGGAACCTACTCACGTGAGAAAAATCTCCCAACGTTTAAAGCGGGGACCGCGTTGCTTACAAAGCGTTTTCCGATCGGCAACTTGAGTCAGGTTATCCCAAATCCCTCCTCTTCTCTGGCAGACGACATTAAAACTAACTTCGGTCTTCAGTGGGTGACAGGCACACCTGGATCAGCCGGCCCGCCGCCCATTGCGGCCACCCCAGGGCATTGGAAATATGTCGGATCAACGGCGTCCGCACTCGACCATATAGAGTCCTTTACAACTGACCCGGACTTTTTTCAGATGCTGAACTACGGAATTAATGGCACGAACGCCAACGACTTTATTCACATCAAGACAATTTTATCGCTAGGAGCCGCAATAATTGACCAATACGATCTTTCGACGGCGAGTGATCCGACTACGGGCACCACAACAACAATGATTGAGTATTCAGGAGGCTATGGTCTCGGGCTTGAAAATGTCGATCCAGCTCGAGCTTCCCCTTCTCCTGCTCCTTCCCCATTCCCAGCTCCAGGAGGCATGTCTCCTACCCCTCCGCCTTTCGTCACGGGTTATACCATGTTAAACCGGTCGTTTCGAAACGTTGGCGAATTTGGCTATGCATTTCGAGCTTCAGCGACGCCGACCCCAACGCCTCCTAGTCCGAAGACCTTAGACTTCTATACGGCCACCAGCCCCGATGGAGCAGTGCTTGACCTTTTCACGTATAACACAGCAACACAGCGTTCAGGGCCGGTGAATGTCAATACCCGGCAACCTTCGGTCATCGCCGCTGTCCTTAAGGGAGCTCTCGCGACTGAGGCTTCAACAACAGGTATCACCGCAGCCCAAGCCACGCCTGCTGCCACAAGTATCGTCAACGCAGCTGCAACGCTGCCTGCTCTTGGGCGACAGGAAGTAGGCCGACTGGCCAGCGCCCCGACTAATTCGCCTTTCACAACGAACGAAGAAAATCGAGAATCTATCGCGAGGGCGCTAGCCGAGGTGAGCCAATCTAGAACATGGGGTATTTTGATCGATGTAATCGCACAATCCGGGCGTTATCCTCCCAGCGCGGCAGCGTTAAAAGACTTCGTCGTCGAGGGTGAAAAGCGGTATTGGCTTCATATCGCAATCGATCGCTTTACTGGCGAAGTAATCGATCAACAGCTCGAGGCCGTCCAGGAGTAGGCCTTGGCCTGACCCAAAAGCTGGACAGGAGGCGCTGCGCGGGGTCGGTCGCTGCGCGGAGTCGCTGCGCGGGGTCAGGGAGTCGCTGCGCGGGGTCAGATAACATGAAAGTAGTTCGAAGCGGAGCGAGATTCGGGAACGAACTAAACCCGAAAGGAGAACTGCAAGATGAACTATGTTGGAATCGACATCCACAAGCGATACAGTATCTGTGCAA
>JACCZO010000406.1 GCA_013695925.1 Chthoniobacterales bacterium | reverse complement strand
GGCGCTTGTCGGCACAACCGGCGCGGGCAAGTCGACGCTGGTGAATCTGCTGACGCGTTTTTACGAGCTGACCTCGGGCGAGATTCTCGTGGATGGAAAACCGCTTCGCTCCTACGGAATGAAGGCGTTGCGCGAGATGGTGGGTTTGGTCACACAGGAAAGTTTTCTTTTTAACGGCACGATTCGGGAAAACCTGCTCATGGGAAAACCGGATGCGAGCGACGAGGAAGTCCTGCGCGCGGCGGAAGCGGCCAATGCGCGCGGGTTTATCGACCGCTTGCCGAATGGCCTCGGTAGCGTGGTGGGAGAGCGTGGGGTGAAATTGAGCGTGGGCGAAAAGCAGCGCGTCTCGATCGCGCGCGCGATCCTGAAAGATCCGCCGATTCTGATCCTGGACGAGGCGACGGCCAGCGTCGACACAACGACAGAGCGGTTGATTCAGGAAGCGCTGGAACATTTGATGGCGCATCGGACGTGCTTTGTCATCGCGCACCGACTCTCGACCATTCTGCGGGCGAATCAGATCCTGGTTCTGGAGCGCGGCCGGATCATTGAGCGGGGAACGCACGCCGAACTGCTGTCGTTAGGCGGGAAGTATGCCCGTCTTTGCGAACAAAGTTTTCTCGAGACCGCGGAGGGCGACTTTGAATCGGCCGCCGAGCTGATCTCGTAGACGCTTCGCTTTGCGAAGCGCGGCGGTTGCCTCAGCCGCCCCGCTCCCGCTCCCGGGAAATGCCGGCCTCTGGCGCGGCTCTGGAGGGTCCGGGCTGGCCTCCGAACGAAGTCGATGCCCGCGCTTCGCAGAGCGAAACGTCTACTGCGGGTGGTAACGCGCTTCCCTTTCGCGATAGCGCTCTTCCAATTTGCGGTAGCGCTCTTCGCACTCCTGCAGAGCGCGGCGCTCCTCGAAGAGGCTCTGCTCCAGATCGCTGATCCGGTTGCGCAAGTTGATCGCCATCGTGGTCGTAGCGGGCGCTTCTTCGAGCGCCTCCTCATCCACTGCGCTGGCCCATGGAAAGAGATCGCGCAACTCCCGGATCTGGCGGCGCGAGCCGTCGCAGGAATTGATGACGAAGGTCTCATCGCCGATTTCGCCGAGGCGGAGAAACTCCTGCACCGCGCCGAGGGTGGTTGGTCCGTAATAGCGATCGTTCGTCACCTCGACGAGCCAATCCATTTCCAGCTCCGGAAACATCGGTGCCTTGAGCCAGGTCTGCTGATCGTGGGAAAGCTTGTCGTGGGGCGCGACCTGCGCTGTCGCGGCCCAGCGGCGGACTTGGGAAAAGGGGAGCGGACCAAAAATGCTGCCGTCCTCGTGCTTGCAAAGGAACCAATGCTGGTTCGCCGTCGATTCCATTATTGGTTAGGCGCGGAGGCGCTGGGCGAGGGCGAGGCCGCTGCCGGGGGAGCGCCCGGGATGACGAGGGTCTGGCCGGCCCGCAGCTTGGTCGCGTCCTCGATGCGATTCAGTTTTTGCAGCTCATCGATCGTGACTTTGTACTGCCGGGCGATGGAAGTGAGAGTCTCGCCGCGGGCCACGACATGGGTGTTGGCGGCGGAGGAGACGGGAGAGGAAACCGCGGTGGCTGCAGGAACGGTGTGATCGAGACCCATTTGCCTGGGATGCTCGATCTCCTGCTGCAGACGCAGAATCTGCTGCGAAAGGAGGTCGATCTTGATGTTCTGTTCGTCGATCTTTTTCGCCAGGTTGAGCAGCTCCGAGCCTGCGGGACTGGTGGCCGGAGCCGGGCTCTGCGCGGAGGCGCGGACGAGGAGCGAGAGAGCGAGAAGGAGGAGCGCGAGAGTGCGGAGGCGGCGAATCATGGGCCAAGCTTGGCATTTCCGTCCGACGCTGGCAAGCGCGCTGCGTTTGCGTTTCGGCGCATTCACGATAGCGTTTTTTCATGCCCGAACGGACGGAAAAACCGGTGGCGCCCGTGCCTTGGGGGCCGAAGCAAGGTGATGGGGGCGGACCCAAATCTCCCGACGTTTCCAAGCCGGACACGCGCGATCTTTTGAAAAAGATGCGCAAGGTGGATCCGAACCAATCGAAGCGCTACCGGCAGCGCACCGGCCAGTGACGCCCGACTCGTTAGGCGACGGCGCGTCCGATTTTCCGGCGCTCTTGCGGCGGCAGGGGCTCATCGCTCCCATTAGTTCGATCGGAGGCATGGGACCAATGGGAGATCTGGCGTCGTCTTTCACTCCTGCGCAGGCGACGACGATTCTCGCCTTCAAGTTCACCGGCGGAGTTTTGGTTGCGGGCGACCGGCGGGCAACGGCGGGGAATACGGTGGTCTACGATCGGGCGGACAAAGTGTTGGAAATTGACCGGCACTCGATCATGGCCATCGCGGGCGTGCCGGCGACGGCCTGGGAAATGGCGCGGGTGCTGGAGCATTCACTTCAGTATTTTCGGCGCACCCAACTCCAGGAAATGAGCGTGGATGGAAAAGTGCGCGCACTCTCGAAATTGCTGCGCGATAACTTTGGCTTCGTCATGCAGGGGGTCGGCGTGGTGGTGCCGATTTTTGCGACCTACGATTTTGCGGGGAAAGGTCAGGCGCGGCTTTATTTTTACGACGCGATGGGCGCCCAGTTTGAGGTGACCGAGTACGCCGCTACCGGCTCGGGATCGCCGGCGGTGCGCGGGGTTTTGTTTTACGAAAATCGCTGGGGAAAAAAGCCGCTTCACAAATTGCGCGAAGAAGATGCGATCACGGTCGCGTTGCGCGCGCTGGACACGGCGGCCGAAGCCGATACCGCGACCGGCGGGGTGGATCGCAATGCGAAGATTTTCCCGCTGATCAAGATCATCTCGCGCGAAGGAATCAAGACGTTGCCAGAGAAACAAATCGCGACGCGCTTCAAGAACACCGTGGCATGATCGAAGAGCCGTATCGTTGGGTCGAAGCGATTGCGAATCGGCGCGAATATATTGAGACGCAACTGGCGCCAGGCAGTCCGATTGCGGCGTTGAGTTATCGGGATGGAATTTTGTTCGTCACCGTCGGTCGGGCGCGGCAAAAACTTTTCGAGATTTACGACCGGATCGCGCTCGGAGCGATTGGTCACCCGGGCGACATCGAGCGGTTGCGGATGGCGGCGATCGAGCTGGCGAGCACGGAGGGTTTCACCCGTTCGGCAGCGGATGTATCGCTGCGTCGTCTGGCCTTTTATTCCTTGAGCCCGCTTTTGAAAACGGCTTTCGAACAGGTTTACGGCGCACCATATCTGGCGCGGATGATTTTTGCGGAAGTTGGTGCAACGCCGGAAGATGATCTCTTTTTGCGGGTCGAGTACGACGGCGCAATCGTGGCCAATGGCCCGGCCGCCGATTCGAACCCGCCGCGTTTCAGCGCGATCGCGGGGACGCCGGGCGCGGCCGCTTTGATGGAAGACCTTCTCCGGCGCGATCACGATCCGGCTTGCACGCTGAACCGCGCGATGAAACTGGCGCTCGATGCCTGGAGCGTGGGAAGCATGCCGGCGACGGAAGAGGGGGAAAGCGGAATACCTTCCGCGGAGACTTTGCGGCAACGTCGGGTGGAGGAATTGAAGAGCGCGACCGTCGAGGCCGGCGTCCTGGAGCGCAGCGGACCGGGTGGGATTCGTTACCGCGCGCTTACCGGCGACGAATTAAAAGAGCTGGCCGCCGCCTAACGAATTGGGCCGCTTGCTCGCTGGGCGTTGCGCAGGTAAAAAGGATTTTATGCGGCGCGTCCTCGCCTGGCTCGGGTTGGTTTGCCTGACGATCTCCTTCGTCTGGTTCGTCAGCCTGCCCGTGCCAATGAACCCGGCGACCGCGCCGCGCCCGCCCCTGGGCCGGGGCCAGTCGTTGCCGGTGGTGGTCCTGGACGCGGGACACGGCGGGCAGGATTCGGGCGCGATGTGCGGAGCGGTTTTGGAAAAAGATCTCACCCTGGATGTCGCACAACGCGCGGAGCTGCTTCTGCGTGCGGCCGGCTATTCCACGGTGCTGACACGGGACAGCGATCGTTACCTTTCGCTCGCGGAGCGGGCCGCGGTCGGGAATCAGCAGGACGATTCCCTCTTCATCAGCATTCACTTTAACGATGGCGAGCGCGCCGCGGCCTCCGGCGTCGAGACCTATTACGCGCTCCATAAGTCTTCCGGGGGCTCGCGGTTCTTTTCCTGGCTGCCTTTCCTGCAACACGCCGACAACGGGGTGCTGGCGAGCAAAAGCGAAAGCCTGGCGAGTTGCATTCAGGCGGAGCTGGTCGGGCGGACGCGCGCGGTCGATCGCGGGACCAAATCGGAGCAATTTTACGTCATTGCCAATGTCCGCCATCCGGCCGCCTTGGTGGAGGGGGGATTCATCAACAACAAAACGGACGTTATGAAGCTGGCCACGACCGAGTATCGGCAGCAGATTGCGCTCGCCATCAACGATGGAGTGCGGCGCTACCGTGAAACGAACCACGCGAGCGAACCCTCGCTCGCCCTCGCGACGGCGCACACTGAATAACCGGAAAAAGCGAAGCGTCGAATGCCACCATGAAGCGAAGCTGCCTGTTGTTCGTCATTTTACTTTTGGCTGGCGCCGGATGGCTGCGGGCCGACCAAACCACCTCGGCGGTGCAGGAGGCGCTGAAGGACCAGGGATTTTATTATGGCGATGTGACCGGAGAAAAAAATACGGACACCACCGCGGCGATCCGGCGCTATCAGATTCGGAACGGGCTGCAGATCACGGGCGAGATCGATGCCGAGACTTTGCGCTCGTTAGGCGTGGGATCGGGTCGGAGACAGTCGAAAGCGCCGCCGCAACCGGCCGCGCCGCCGGAGGAAGAAACCGACGAGGACGAGCCACCCACGCAATCAGCGGAGATTTCGCCGTCGCAACCGCCGGCGCAGTATTCCGCGCCCCGCTCGCCCGGTCGCGTTTATGGTCCGGGCCCGGCATTTAATGAGTCGCGGTCGACGGTGAGCGGTGTGTTTGTCGGGACTCCTTACGAAATGGCGCCGCCCGATCTGCAGCGTCACGTCATCGTTGGCGCGCAGACGCTTCTCGCCCGTTACGGCTTTTACCGGAGCGGGATCGATGGTGAGTTTGGTCCCGGCACGGCCGCCGCAGTGCGCGGCTTCCAGGCCCGGCGCGGGCTCGTCCCGGATGGGCGTCTCAACATGCCGACGCTGGCCTCGCTGGGGTTGTTGCCGGGCCAGCACGCCCCGAGCCGGCGCCTGCCGCCGCGACAGATTTTACGCCGGCCGGTCTACCGCGGCGAGTACGTGCCCGAGCGTTAGGCGGGGCAGCCCGAGCTAGCGCTCGGCAGCGTCGGGAAAACGGACCGATTGCAGTTCGGTGAAGACTTTGCCGACAAAAATGCTCGCCTCGACGCGGAGCAAAAGCCGGTAGTGATCGTCGGAAACCCAGACGCTGGCGCGCCGGAATTTCTTGTGCGGCTCGAGCGCACGTTTCTTCCCGATCTTGTTTAGCCGCACATCAATCTTGATCGCCGGATAAGTGCCGGCCCCGACGGTGGTCGTCTCGCGGCCCGCAACGGTGAGGGTGGTGAGGTAAGCGGTGGTGGCGGGATAAACGACGAGCCGGTAAACATCGCCTTCGCGCAGCGGCTGGCTGCGCAGGTAGAGCAGCGCGGAATGCATGTCGAAGATGCCGCCGTCGAAGGAAAAGGTTTTCGGTTTGGGAATCTTATTCGATTTCGTGTCGGTGCGGATCCGCTCGAGCGAGTCGTGACTGAAAGTGATGTCGGTTGTCGCGGTTTTGCCTCGGACGTCATCGACCTGATGCATCGAGATCGGGCGCAAAGTGGTGGCATCGGCCAGGGAGCGGTGGTGGGTGTCAAATTTCCACAAAGCGCGCACCACACCGATAGTCCCTCCGGTGCCCTGAAGCTGGAGGCGGTCGCCGCTTTTATCGAGGCGGATTTCACCGGTGGCCGCGACCAGATCGTTCCAGCCGAAATTGTAGGTCGCAACGAGCGGCCGGGGGTTGGGAAAATTTCCCCGGGGGAGAGTGGTGATGGTTTTCTCCCAGTCCGGCGTCGTCCCGGCAGCGCTGAGCTGGAGCACACTTGCGCCCAACAAAATCGCGATCGTCCATCCCAAGCCCACCGGTCAAACGTCCTCTGTCGGCTGGGCAGTTGCAACTTGCAGGCGCTGGGACTGAGCTCCCGGGGCTCGGCTCAGGAAAGCAGGAACACAAAAAAACGCACGCCGGCAGGCGTGCGTTTTCCCGGGAAATTTAGGTCCAGCGTTAGGGCTTCTTCGGGCTGGCGGCTGCCGGGCTGGCGGCTGCCTTCGGGGCAGAAGTGGCCGCAGCGGCGGGCGTGGCCGCAGCGGCGGGCGCGTTCTTGTTTAGCTGCGTGACCACGTCGGTCGTGAAATCCATGTCGGGCCGGGCAAACATGACCGTCGAAACGCCATTGAGGCTCACGCCTGAGCTGTCGAAAACGAGGTCCATGTTGGCCGCCTTCACCTTCGTCATGACGACATCGGTGATTTCCTTGACGATCCCGTCGCGCATCCGCACGGCCTGCTCCTGGAGCTGCTTCTCGCGAGTTTGGCGGAATTCATTTATCTCGCGCTCCATGTTCTTGATGCTGGCGATCTTTTCGTCGCGCTCTTTGGCCTTCTGCGTCTTGGCATCTGCGCTCAGGGCCGGGGCTTCGAGTTGTTGATTGAGCTTGTTGATCTCGTCGAGCGCCTTCTTGTAGGAATCGGCGCGGTCGTCATATTCCTTCTTCGCGCTGTTCTTGGCGTCGTTGATTTTGGTCTCGGCGTCCTTGGTTTTGTTATATTCCTTGAAGGCGCGGTTCATGTCGATAGTGCCCACCTTCAGGCCCTGCGCAAAGGCCCCAGCGGGGAGCGCGCAAGCGGAAAGAAGAGCGACGAGGATAAGCTTTTTCATAAATGTAAGGTGAGACTGGTAAGTGGGATGGCTTTAGACTGCAAGTGCCACCTTTCGTTCAAAATTGGTAGCCGACGCTGAACTGGATCTTGCCCCCGCCACTGTTGTTGCCCTTTTGAATTGGAATGCCGTAATCGATCTTGAGCGGACCGATCGGCAGATCAAGACGCAGACCGACACCGACATCGGAAACCAGATCATGGAATCCATAATCGAAGGCGCCGGCATTCACGAAACCGGTGTCGTAGAAAATGGCGCCGCGGACTCGGGTGATGATGGGCACGGTGACCTCGACGGTGAAACGGGCGAGACTCTGACCGCCGATCGCCTCCCCATTCTCATCCTTCGGGCTGACATCGCGGAAATTGAAGCCCCGCAGGTCGTTCGCACCGCCGAGGAAGAGACGATCGAAGAGCGGGACCCGGTCGCCGCTGCCCCAGACATCGATCCCGGCGATTTCACCGTTGAGGGTGACGATGACGTCATAGGGGAGGAGAAAATACTGCGAGGCCTCAAGGTCGAATCCGTAATTCTGGGTATTGCCCCCGAGGAAGCCGCCCGAGATTTGCGGCGTAAAGATGACACGATGCCCGCGCCGGGTGAGGAAGACGCTGTCGCGCGTATCCCAGAGGATGGTGGTGGAAACCTGGCTCTTCAGGCGGTTACCGGCTTCCTGCTGGATGAGGAAGGAGGAAAGCGGGTCGACGTCGAAGATATCGATCTCCTCGAGCCGATAATCGAGGCTGATGGAGAGGAAGGGGTTGATCGGCTTGCGCAGACCGAGCAGGAAACCGTAGTTCCGTTGCTGGTAGACAGAACTGAGGAAGCTCGCCTCGCGATAAAAGAGATCCCCGCCGAGCGAAAGGCGCTGGTCGAAAAGATAGGGCTCGGTGAGGGAGATAAGGTAGTTCTGCTGCTGGGTGCCGACCTGGGCGCGGGCGCGGAACTTCTGGCCGGCGCCGGTGAAGGTGGGGTAGTTGAGCAGATCGAAGTTGCCCTGGGTGAGCTCGACAAAACCGAGCAAGCTCTCGATCGTGCTGAAACCGGCGCCGAAGTTGAGCGCTCCGGTCCGTTTTTCCTGTACCTGGACGAGGAGATCCTTCCGTCCGGGCACTCCGGTATCTTCGGGATAAGTGTCGACTTTTTCGAAGTAACCGAGGTTCTCGAGACGACTCTTGCTCGTCTCGACCCGGACGGTGTTGAAAACGTCGCCCGGAAGAATTGAAATTTCGCGCCGCAGCACTTTGTCCTTGGTGCGGGTGTTGCCGGCGATGTTGACCCGCTCGACGAAGGATCGGCTGCCTTCGTTAATAATGTAGGTGAGATCGACGAGGCCAGGACCGGCGGGCGTTCCCTGGGGGAAGATGTCGAGATCGACAAAGCCGCCCGCACCATAGCCGTCGGTGATGGCTTTGAGGTCGGCTTTCAATGCCTTGGGCGTATAGATCGAGCCCTCCTTCATCTTGATGAGCGCGCGCAGGCCTGCATCCTTCGCCACCTCCTGGCCCTGGAAGGCCACTTTGCCGACGCGATACTGGACACCTTCGTTTACCACCACCACGATCCGCACACCCTTGGGAAGGCGCTCCTGGCGCACTTCGGGAACGGTGACGTCGATGTATCCGTGGTTTTGGTAAAATTCGCGGACACTATCGATGTCTTGTGGCAGCTGCGCCTGATCGAGCCGGCCGGATTTATCTAAGAAAGCAATCGGGGTTTGCGCCTTGGTTTTCATCTGCTTGCGCAGGGCGCGATCGCTGAATTTCGTGTTGCCCTCGAATCGGATGTCGCGGACCGCGCCGTGCTCGCCTTCGTTGATCGTGTAAACGGCGCGCGCCGTGCCCCGATTCTCATCGGTCACCAGTTGCAATTGCACGTTCACGCCGGGGAACCCCTTGCGCTGATAGAAATCGACGATGTTCTGGCGGCCTTCCTCCAGCTTTTCCGCCTCGGCCGGCGCGGGCACCTTGAATTTGATTTTCCCGCGCAGCGTCCGCGCCTTGAAGCTTTGCGCGCCGTCGATCTCGATCTCAGTGACCAGCGCGCGGGTCGCGAGAATGACCTGCACGCGCACGCCGTTGCGGGCGGGTTCGCCAAAGATGCGGACGTTCTGGATCTTGCCGGTGCCGTAGAGGGCCCGGATGTCGTCCTCGATCGTCGTCTCCGAATAAGGGGCGCCGACTTTGGTTCGCATGTTGGCCAGGATGCGATCTTTCGCGACCGTCTCCGGCCCGACGTAGCGCACCTCGATCGAGGTGATAGGGGCGCCTTCCAAACCCTGGGCCTGCACCCCGGGCGACAAGGCAAGAGCCCAGACTAACGAGAAGAAAACCGCGGCAAGGCGGAGAGACGAAGTGAGATTTTTCATAGCAAGAGAGCGGTCCCCAGAGAGCCGTCGATGGTGAACAGGCGTATTAGATGGGGAATGGGAGGAGCAACGTCAAGGCAGGAATGATGGATTTTGCGATATCGATCGATGGGTCACGGATGCCCGTCGCTCTTCAGGGGAGAGCATGCAACCGTCAAAACCCACTATTTCAGATTAATTCGTACCAGTTGTTGCGCCGCCGCGGCTCGTAACCGGCTGCGCGAATCAGTCGCTCGATCTTTTCCGCATCGAGCCGAAAGCTGGTGCCGGCGCTGCTCACGACATTTTCTTCCATCATGACGGACCCGAAATCGTTCGCGCCGTACTTGAGCGCGATCTGGCCGATCTCCGGGCCTTGGGTGACCCAGGAGCTTTGAATGTTGGGAATATTATCGAGGAAAATGCGGGCCAGCGCCTGGGTGCGCAGATACTCCGCCGAACTGGTTGGGTGTTCGACTTTCAAGACGGTGTGTTGCGGCTGGAAGGTCCAGCAAATAAAAGCGGTAAAGCCGCCGCTCGCGTCCTGCTGGTCGCGCAGACGTTGCAGATGCTGGATGCGATCCTCGATCGTCTCGACGTGACCGAACATCATCGTCGCGCTCGATTTCAAGCCGAGCTCGTGGGCGATCTGCATCACCTCGAGCCATTGGTCGCTCTTGCATTTGAGGGGCGCGATCCGTTGCCGGACGGAATCAACCAGGATCTCGCCCCCGCCGCCGGGGATGGAGCCGAGCCCCGCCTCTTTGAAACGAGAAATCACTTCGCGCAGCGGCATCTCGAACGTCTCGGCGAAATGTTGGAACTCCGGCGGACTAAAGCCGTGGATGTTAACGTGCGGATATTTTTCCCGAATGTGATGGAGGAGATCGAGGTACCAATCGAAACCGAGCTTCGGATGATGCCCGCCCTGCATCAGTATTTGCACGCCGCCCGCGGCCGTTAGCTCGTCGAGCTTCTGGTCGAATTGCTCGCGCGTCAGGACGTAATGATCGTCGTCTTTTTCCGTGCGATAGAACGCGCAGAACTTGCAATAGACATTACAGACGTTGGTGTAATTGATGTTGCGATCGACGATGTAGGTGACGATCTCGCGGCCGTGCTCATCGTAACTTTTGCCCTTCGCCAAGTCGCGGCGGGCATCGGCCAGCATGCCTAATTCGGCCAACGGCCAGGGATAGATCTCGAGCGCTTCCGCGGCGGAAATGCGCCCGCCGGCGAGGATTTTTTCCTCGAGCGATTCTCCTTTGAGCGCGACCATCGAGCCGCAATCTAGACGAGTGCGGAGAGCTCCGCACGCGTTGCCCCTAATTTTTCAGGAGGTCGTTCTTTTTCAGGAAGGCAAGCAGCGCTTCGTTAAACTCCGCCGGTTTATCGAGCATCAGGAAATGCGAGACATCCTCGAAGGTCTTGAACTCCGCCTGGGGCGCCACTTTCCGCACGTAGTCCTCATAACCCTCCCAGAAAGGCGACTTGGCCAGGATAACCAGGAGCGGTACCTCGATCTTGTCCGTCTTCCAGAGTGCCGGATCGAGCGTGGCTTTAAATTCGCTCAACGCCACGCGCTGCGGCGTGCGCAACATCATCTCCCTGGTCGCGCTCCGCTCCGCCGGGTCTTTGATCGGCGCGACAAAGTGATCGATAAACTTGCCCGCGCTCTGCGCGTAGTCGGACTCCGGCACCCGCAACGGTTCGATGAATTTCTTCGTCTCCTCAGGCTCGCCTAACGGACGCATACTCCCGTCGACTGTGACCATGCCGTTCACCTCCTGTGGATAAAGGCGATAAAACTGCCGGATGACGATGGTGCCGTTGCTGTGCCCGACGACGGTCGCTTTCTTCACTCCCGCATCCCGCAGCACCGCCTCGAGAGCCTGCGCATAATAGTCCATCGTATACTCGCGTTCCGGCTTGTCGCTTTGGCCGTGCCCGGGCAAATCCACCGTGATCACCCGGATCGATTTGGCCAGCGCGGGCGCCTGCTTTTTCCAGACCGCCTCGTCGGAGCTCCAGCCGTGGACCAGGAGAAGCGCCTTTTCTCCCGCGCCGTAGTTGGTGTAGTGAACGCGGGTTCCGTCGAGCGTCGCGAAATGCGAAGACGGGGCGATCTGCGCGAACGCCAACGTCGCGCCGAACAGGAGCACGCCTAACGATAAAGCGATGCCCCGCGCTTTCATCGCGGCGCCGTTAGGTGAGGGTGATCGCCTTAAACGAGCTCACGACGTCGTCCGGGCCAGCCTCGGTGAAGAAGCATTCGTAAAAGCCCGGGCCGAGATCCCAATGAGCGCCCTTATAGTGCTCGTCGCGGTAAAAACGCCAGATGCCGCTGACGACGATGAGCGAGCTGATGCGATCGTTCCAGAAATCCCCGAGGTAATGGAAACTCAGGTTCGTCCGGGCATAGGCGCCTTTAAAGCCGGCGTGATCGTAGATGATCAACTCCGGCAGACTAAAGCCTTGGACCGGTTTTTCGGGATTTTCACAGGCCGCACAGGCGTGGTATTTGAGGGGGGCCACTTGCCATTTCGTATCGATGATCGCGCCATTATCTGGCGATAGGTCGGTCTTGGGTACTAGTTTCATAAGCTTTTGGTAATCTGGATTTGATCAGGCGATTTGGCCCTTGTCGAGCGCGAGATGAAAGAAAACGAACTTTTGGTGATGGGCGTTCCCCCTGGTGCGAGGCTCCATCGAGCTGGGATTTGCGCTCGCGAGCGGGAAATTTTTGGTGGTGCGAGACTCCGTCGAGTCCGGGAGCGCGTGCGGCCTCGTGAAGAAAATCCTCCCCCCGCTCGACGGAGTCTCGCCCTACCGGGCGGCAGCGGTTTCAGATCCGATGCTCCCGGTTGTCGGAGCGCAGGCGGATGGTTTTGCTTTGCAGATCGTGCGAGGCGCGGATGAAGCGCACCGTTTTGCTCTTTGCCCGCATCAGGACGGAATAAGTGATGGCATTCGGCCCTTGCGATTTTACCCCGCGCAAAAGCGCGCTGTCGCTAATCCCGGTCGCGCAAAAAATGATGTTTTTTCCGTTCGCCAGATCGTCGGCGAAAAAAACGCGGTCGAGATCTTTTTCGTGGCCTTCGGCGATCAGCCGATCGCGTTCCTCGCGATCGCGCGGCCACATCATGCATTGCAGGTCGCCGCCCAGACATTTGATCCCGGCTGCCGCCAAAACCGCCTCGGGCGCGCCCCCGATACCGACGTAGAGATCGATCCCGCTCTCCGGATAGGAGGGCGCCATGGCGGCCGCGATGTCGCCGTCGCTGATCATGCGCAGGGAAGCGCCGGCGCGGCGGATTTCCGCGACGATCTCCTTGTGTCGCGGGCGGTCGAGCATCATCACGATGACGTCCTGGACTCGCTTCTGCAAAGCTTTCGCCACCGTGATGAGCGTTTCTTCAATCGGGCTTTCCAGTCTCAGAGTTTCGATACCGGCTCTTTTCATGCTCCGGATAACGTCCGGGCCGTAGGCCAGCTTCATCATGTAAAAGGAAGGGATGTCGCGCAGCGCCACCTTTACATCTTTTTCCGGGCTGGCGGCCGCGATACAGGTGATCGAGTTCGGCGCGCCCTTGGCGATGTTGGTCGTGCCGTCGATCGGGTCGAGCGCAATATCGAACGGCGGCGAGCCCGGGAGCCACATCCCGAGCTGCTCGCCCTTGAAAATTCCGGGAGCGTCGTCCTTGATCCCTTCGCCGATGACGACCTCGCCGCAGATGTTCATGAGATCGAACATGCCGCGGATCGCGTCGCAGGCGGCGGCGTCGGCTTTTTTCTTTTCGCCCCGCCCGAGCCAGGGGAGAGCGTTGAGCGCGGCGGCTTCGGTTGCCCTAACGAAATCGAATTCAATGATGCGCTCGATGTCGTCGTAATTCTGCTTTGGGATCCGCATGGTGGCAGCTTCGCTTCAAAAAATCCGAAATACGAATCTCGAAATCCGAAACAATTTCAAAGCTTCAATTTTTTAAAAGCTCCGGCCGCTACGGTTTCGGATTTTCGCCCTTCGGATTTCCCTCTCCTGCGACCTCGTATTCCGGCTTGGCCACGCCGAGGAGCCAGTGATCGAACCAGCCGACAATGTGCTGGAGTCGTTCGATCCGGTGCCAGGGCTCGCCGGAACGCGACAGCTCGTGGGTTTCGCGCGGGAACTTCACCATCACGGTCGGGATCTTGCGGAATTTCAGAGCGCGAAACATCATCTCGCCGCCTGCCTCGGGCGGAGTGCGCGTGTCCTCTTCGCCGAGCACAAGCATGAGCGGCGTCTTCACGTTGTTGATATAGGTGATGGGCGAGCGTGCCTTGTAATCGCCTTCTTCATCCTTGAAAGGCGGAGTCTTGAACCAATTCGGCTGGAAGAGGGTGAAGTCGGCCGTATACCACCAGGTCGCCCAATCCGCGATGTCGCGCTGCGCGACCCCGGCCGCGCACTCCACCTCGCCTAACGGCTTCGTCGACCCCCGCCATCAGGTCCTTGAAGTCGTCGCCCGGATATTTGTATTGGATGATATTTCCAAAGGCCTGACCGTAGCTGGTGCTTCCGCGCGGGTTTGGGTAAAGGACGATGTAGCCCTTCGCTGCCATCCATTGGAACTCGTGTTCAAAGATGTAGCCATAAGCCGCATGCGGCCCGCCATGGATATCGAGGATTAGCGGATATTTTTTGGTCGGATCAAACCCCGGCGGCTTCTGCACCCAGGCCTGGATGCGTTTGCCATCAAAGCTCTCGTACCAGATTTCTTCCGGCTCGGTCAGGTTGAGCTGGCTGAAGAGGGCATCGTTGGAATGGGTCAACTGACGCGGCTGGGCGCCCGACTGCTCGATGCAAAAGAGATCGTTGATCCGGGTCGGAGTGGAAGCGAGGTAGACAAACTTCTT
Source organism: Chthoniobacterales bacterium (assembly GCA_013695925.1). GTDB lineage: Bacteria > Verrucomicrobiota > Verrucomicrobiia > Chthoniobacterales > UBA10450 > Palsa-1392. Next base: position 3,633 of record JACCZO010000406.1, on the reverse strand, counting down.
CGCATCCGCGGCGGCGGAGAAGCGCGTGACCGCCTGGTTCCCCTGGGTGAGATCGGTCGCCACCCCATGAGTGGCGTCGAAGGAAGCCAACTGGGTGCGCCCTTCCTTTGCGTAGATCTCGAAGATGCTCTTCCAATCAGCCGACCAGACGGGCGTGTTCCGCCCGAACCCGCGGGGCGCGGCGTTGTCGCCGAAGACGCTGTCGCCCGCGTCGAAATCAAAGTTAGTCGTTAGGTTTATCGGCTTGGCGTTCTCGGTCAGGTCGAGAGTCCAGAGATCCGTTTGGGTAAAGGAGTTCACCGGCTCGTTGACCGCGGCGATGAATGCGACGCGTTTCCCATCCGGGCTGAGAGCGAAGCTTCGCACACCGAGCGGTACCGTCGTGAGGAGTTTGGCGGCGCCGCCTTGCGCCGGGACGACATAGACTTCTGTCTTCGGCAGCTCGTAGTAGGGCTCGTCGACATGCCAGGAAGCGAAATAGATCTGCGCCCCGTCGTTAGACCAAAGCGGGTTGCCCTCATTGAAGCGGCCATTGGTGAGCTGGCGAGGCTCGACTTTTTCGTCCGCGCTCCGGGGCGCGGAAACGAGCCAGAGATGATCCGGACGTTTAGGGTCGAGATAACCTTCCTCGTCGTCCCGATAAACCGCGCGCGTGATGACGTGGACATCGCTTTCATGTTCTTCCTCGACCGCGCGCCCGCCTTCCTTCTTTTCGTTAGGCCCGGGCGAAACCGTTGCCTGCGCGATTTTTTTTGCCTCTTCTTCCAGCTTCTTCTTCCGCGCCTGCTTCGCCAGGTCTTCGGGATTCGAGCTGCTCGTGAAGACGATCGACTTCCCATCCGGGGACCAGTTCGGATTTCCGGCACCTTTCGGCAGGTCTGTGAAAACGAAGGCGTCGCCGCCCGACATGGGGAGGAGACACAATTGCGGGGGCTGTTTCTTGCCCTCCTTCTCGGAGGCGCGGCTGAAGACGATCCATTTTCCATCCGGCGACCAGCGCGGGCCAGTGTCGCGCGGACCGCTCGTCAACTGCCGCGGCGCCTCATCCGCGGCCGTGGGGACCATCCAGATGGAAGTGTCGTAGCCGTCCTTCTTTTCGTTCACCGTCACCCGCACATAAGCGACGCGCGCGCCGTCGGGCGAAATCTGCGGGCTCCCGATCCAGACGAAATCGAAGAGGTCTTTCTCGGTGATGTTCCGTTTCGCCGGGGCAGCCTGGACGAGCGGCAAGATCGTTAGGCAAAGAAGAATGAAACAGGCGAGGCGCAACATTCGATTCGGCATGCGCCTAAGCTGGCACCGCCCGGCTTCGGCGCAATCAGCCGGCTGGCATCTTCCGGTGGAGTGAGACTCTGTCGAACCGGCGGAAGACGATTTCCCGCAGCCGAACGCCATCCCAGCTCGACGGAGTCTCGCACCACCGAGCGCGCACCACCGAGCGCGGTCCCCAGGCTCGACGGACCCTCGCACCACCGAAAGGATCCCTTTGTGAAGATCACCAGCGCAATTCGTTCAGTTCGCCGCTATAGGGCCAATCTTCTGCGCGCTTCACTAGTCCGGCACGGACTGGATTCTCACGCACATAATCCCAGCGCTGATCGTAGCTCTCTTGTTTGCGCAAGCGATGGTGAAACCCGCCGGATTGGAAGCAACGCGTCGGCTCGCGATGAATACGTCGGAATTGTCGTTTCCAAAAAGTGATCCAATGCCTCTATTTCCACCTCTTCGTCGATCGGCGAGCAAATCAAGTGGAGGTGGTCGGGCATGAGAACGTATCGGCCGACGATCCAGGCAGTCGAACCCTTCCAGCTTTCGACTAGGTCGTGCTCGACTTTCGGGTCTGCCAGCCACCGAGTCCGGTCGTGTGTGCAGACGGTCAGAAAGACAATCGTGGCCTGACCGCGAAAGATGAAAACGCCTGGGGCAGGCCGTCCTCGATTCGGCATGAGGATCAGAATAACGAATCGACAAGAAGGGGTCGAGACAAATGCCGGTGGTGCGAGACTCCGTCCAGCTCGGAGGAGGACACTTTCCCGCAGCCGTGCGCCATCCCGGCTCGACGGAGTCTCGCACCACCGAGGGTGCAGCTTCGCTCCCTGCCCAATCTTTTTGTTGCGCCTTGCTTCGCCTCCCCCTTACTCTTCCGGCGCATGTTTCGTATTCGGGTTTCTCCGTTCGCGGCCCTCGCCGGTTTACTCATCGTCTTCACTTCCTGCGAACGGCATCACGTCGGGGAATTGCCCCACCTGCAAAAGGAGCATCTCCATCCGCTCGAGGCCGCCGCGGAGGAGCCGATTCATGGCGCCATCCCGAAGCCGCCGCTTTCTTCGCCCACGCCCGCCAACTTTTTTCCGGCACAGCAGCCCTAACGAGAAGAAGTTTTGACCACGGATTACGCGGAGGACACGGATGAGGGCCGTCGCCGGGCGACGTTGATCTCCATCTGTCATCCGAACCGTCCCGCGGTTTAAACCAACCGCCTAACGATAAGCAGCGCCATGGCCAAGCACGAATACGCGACCAAGCCCCCCAATATCTCCACCATGCCGCCGGGCGTTCCCTACATCATCGGGAACGAGGCCGCCGAGCGCTTCTCCTTCTACGGGATGCGCTCGATCCTGATCATTTTCATGACCTCCTACATCATGACGAGCGGGGGCAAACCCGATCACATGAGCGAGACGGAGGCGCGCGGTTATTTCGCGCTCTTCGTCGGGGCGGTTTATTTCCTGCCCATCATGGGCGCGATCCTGGCGGAGGCGTTCCTGGGCAAATACAAGACGATCTTCTTTCTCTCGCTGGTTTATTGCGCCGGGCATTTCGCGCTCGCCCTGAACGATACCCGGATGGGCCTGGTTATCGGCCTGGGCTTAATCGCGATCGGCTCCGGTGGCATCAAGCCGTGTGTCTCGGCCAACGTGGGCGATCAGTTTGGCGAATCGAACAAGCACCTGCTCTCGAAAGTTTTCGGCTGGTTTTATTTTTCGATCAACGCCGGCTCTTTCATCTCGACGCTGCTTTGCCCAGTGCTCCTGCATAACCCTAACTGGGGCCCGCGCTGGGCCTTCGGCGTGCCCGGTATCGCGATGGTGATCGCGACGATTTTCTTCTGGGCCGGCCGCAAAAAGTTCGTCCACATCCCGCCGGGCGGCTGGCTCTTCGTGAAACAATTTTTCAGCAAGGAAGGTCTCGGCGCGCTCGGGCGGCTGATCATCGTTTACGTTTTCGTCGCCATCTTCTGGTCGCTCTGGGATCAAAGCAGTGGCGGGTCCTGGACCTTGCAGGCACGCGGGATGGACCTCTTCGTGCCCTGGTTGCCGTGGTTGCAGTTCAGCCCCTTCGCCATGGGCTGGGGCGTGACCCTCCTGCCCGCTCAGGTGCAGACGGCGAACCCGATCTTCATTCTCCTTTTCATCCCGCTGGTGAATTACATTATCTACCCGGCGATCGATAAATTTTTCCCGCTCACGCCACTGCGCAAAATCGGCATCGGGCTTTTCCTGACCGCGGGCAGCTTCCTCGTCATCGCCTACATCCAGACCCTGATCATGGCCGGGCAGCAGCCGAACGTGAACTGGCAGTTCCTCGCCTACGCCATCCTGACGATGGGCGAAGCGATGGTCTCGATCACGG
>JACCZO010000399.1 GCA_013695925.1 Chthoniobacterales bacterium | reverse complement strand
GTCGAACAAGACGGAGGCGACATTTAAAAGAGCGAAGTCAACCTTGATCTCGCTGCCCTTCGAGCCTTTGATCGTGCCGCCGTGCGGAGCAATGACGGCTGCGATGGCGCCTGCACTCGTTAGGGCTTGTTTCATGGCCGAAAGTGAGGCTTCATCGACTCCGTCGCCGGCCAGGATCGCGATTTTGCGCGTTTCGATTGTGTCCTTGAGCGTGTTCGCCATGCTCAACGCGGGCGAGGTGAAGCTCGATTTTTTCGGCGGCTTGGTCTCTGTCTCTTTCCCGGCATCGGCGCCGACGCTCTGGTTGATCCGACCGTCGGTCGATTTCGGAATTGACTTGCCGAGTCCGGTGGCGATGCGATCGGCCAGACCGGCATCGATCTTTGCCAGCAGGAAGAGCATGCGGTCGACAATCGCCGCACGCTTCACCATGCCTAACTCGAAGGTGAGCGCGTTGACCATGTGATCCTGTTCCGGCGTGCTCTGGCTGCGGAAAAAGAGTGAGGCCTGGCTGAAGTGATCGAAGAACTTGTCCGTCTTCCCGCGCACTTTAACGCCGGTCATCTTTTCCGGGTAGCTAACGAATCCACCCGCGTCCGCTCCCGCCTGCATCGGACATCCGCCGCCGATCGTGTTCGGATGGTAGGCTGACTCGCCCGGGTTGATGATCTGCTGCATGTGACCATCGCGCTGGTTATTGTGCATCGGACAGGCCGGCCGATTGATCGGGATCTGGGCGAAGTTAGGTCCACCAAGACGCGTCAGTTGCGTGTCGGTATAAGAAAAGAGCCGGCCTTGCAGCAGCGGATCGTCCGAGAAGTCGATCCCCGGCACGAGATGTCCCGGATGAAACGCGACCTGCTCCGTCTCGGCGAAATAGTTATCCGGATTGCGATTCAGCGTCATCTTGCCGATGCGCTGCACCGGGACCATTTCCTCGGGAATTAGCTTGGTCGGATCGAGCAGATCGAAATCGAATTTATGCTCGTCTTTTTCCTCCACCACCTGGACGCCGAATTCCCACTCGACCACGCCGCCGTTGTCGATCGTTTCAAAGAGGTCGCGCCGATGGAAATCCGGATCAGCGCCGTTAATCTTAAGCGCCTCGTCCCATGTCACGGAATGCATACCGAGAAGCGGCTTCCAGTGGAACTTCACGAAGCGCGATCTACCGGTGGCGTCTATGAGCCGGAAGGTGTGAATGCCGAAGCCTTCCATCATGCGCAAGCTGCGCGGGATGGCGCGGTCCGACATCACCCACATCAGCATGTGCAGGGTCTCGGGTGAGAGCGAAATGAAATCGTAAAAGGTGTCATGGGCCGAAGCCGCCTGCGGGATCTCGTTGTTCGGCTCGGGCTTCACCGAATGAATGAGATCGGGGAACTTGATCGCATCCTGAATGAAGAAGACAGGGATGTTATTACCGACCAGATCGAAGTTGCCTTCCTCGGTGTAAAACTTGACCGCAAACCCGCGCACGTCGCGCGCGAGATCGGCGGAACCGCGCGAGCCGGCCACGGTCGAGAAGCGGACGAAGACCGGAGTCTTGCGCGAAGAATCGGTCAGGAATCCGGCCTTGGTCAGTTTTTCATTGCCGGGATATGCTTGAAAGAACCCGTGCGCGGCCACTCCGCGCGCATGCACGACACGCTCGGGAATGCGCTCGTGGTCGAAATGCGTGATCTTTTCGCGCAGGTAGAAATCCTCGAGGAGGGGCGGCCCCCGCTCACCGCCCTTCAGCGAGTTGGTGTCGTCGTTGATGAGGATGCCCTGATTTCCAGTGAGCTTTTTACCCTCTGGATTCTGGGTGACAGAAGCGAGTTGCTCCTGCTTGCTGTTCCGACTGGTTGCGCGTGCGTTTCTTGCGGGATTATTTTTTTTCATGAAAATGGAGTGCCGACAGAGCGTCAAGGATGTATCGAATGTAGCGCGGCTCGCACGTGTGCAAAGGTGAGCAAATCGGTGCGGTGAGTTCGGCTGAACGGCCATTGCGCGTTCCGAGCGGTAAATAAGCGCCGCGCGCCCGCGATCTCCGAGTGAGGAGACCGTGCGCATCCAATAGCGGGTGTGAGGTCAGAACCGCTTTCCCACAATTCTCCCGGATCAAAGATTGCGCTATACGTGAGTCACGTATAGCAGGCGAACGAACGAGCGCGTGGTTGCAAGCAGCGGGCCGAAAATTGACGATCCGCTAAAAACCAATTTCGAATGCCCAAGAAAGAGCGTTTTTGAACAATTCCGGTGGGTGTAATGCTGCTTCTATACGTGATTCACGTATAGCAGCAGAATAAGCGAGATCGCGGTTGCAAGTCCACTAGGGAGCGTTGCCAAAGCAGTAGGCTGAAAAGTGAAGATCCGCGAAAAACCAACTTCGTGCCCACTCAGGATCGCTTGCAACGGAGGGCCTTTCCTGGGACGGGGAGCAAGGAGAATTATCGTTGCGCTCCAGGGCGGATATGATGGGCTGCATCTTCGTCAAACCCGCCCCTAGGATGAGGGGAAACCCCCTTAGTCTTGACGCCGTCCAGGGCGATTCGAGATTCTCGCTCGCCGTGGCGCAAACCAATACGTCATCCCTGCAACGCTGGGAGCCGATCGTTCTCAGCATCCTCCGCATCGTCGTCGGCCTGCTTATCCTCCAGCACGGCACGCAAAAGCTCTTTCATTTTCCGCCGCCGGATCAGCCGATGGGCGGCCCGGGCGGCCTGCCCCCGCTCATGATGGTCGCGGCCGGGCTCGAGCTCGTCGGCGGCCTCCTCCTCGTGCTCGGCCTCTTCGCCCGCCCCACCGCCTTCATCCTTTCCGGATTCATGGCCGTCGCCTACTTCATGGCGAACGCGCCTGGGAGCCTTTACCCGATCAAGAACCACGGCGAACTCGCCGTCGCGCTCTGCTTCGTCTTCCTCTACCTGGCCTTCGCCGGTGGCGGGCGCTGGAGCGTGGATGCAATGCGAAAACCCTCTTGGG
>JACCZO010000393.1 GCA_013695925.1 Chthoniobacterales bacterium | reverse complement strand
TGCCCGTCCCGAGGAAAGGGTCAAGAATGGTGTCACCGGCGAAGGAGAAGAGTTTTATCAAACGGGCGGCGAGGCTTTCCGGATAAGGGGCGGGATGGCCTTTGCGGGTCGATTCCCCTTTGATGTCATACCAAGCCGAGCGCAGCCATGCTTTCATCTCATCCTTACCGAGCATCGAAAGGGCCTTCTGGGTAGTCGAAGGGGAGCGGTACTCGCCGCCCTTGCGAAGAAAGAGGATGTATTCCGCGTCGTTCTTGATGATGGCACCGGGCTGGTAGGGTTTCCCATAGAAACCGGCGCCGTTCCCTTTGGCCTCCGTAACGCCGTTAGCGATCTTGAACCACATGATGGGAGTAAGGGCATCGAGCCCCAACGAACGAGCGCGCACCATAATGTCGGCGTGCAGGGGCATCACGCGGTGGCGTCCTTGTTTGCGTGGAATGCAAATGTCGCCGACGACACAGCAGATTCTCCCGCCCGGCGCGAGAACGCGTGCGCATTCGCGCCAGACTTTATCGAGCTCGTCCAGGAACCGGTCGTAGTCGGCGATCTCGCCAAGCTGGTGCTCGTGGTCCTCGTATTTTTTGAGGGTCCAATAGGGAGGGGAAGTAACGACGAGATGCGCACTGCCATCGGCGATCCACGAGAGATCACGCGCATCCCCCAGTCGCAAGAGGTGTGTCGTCTTGTCGAACGGCGACGGCCATGGATGGGTCCGATAGTGAGCATTCAGCGAAAGCAATTTAGTAATCGCTCCGCGCTTGTTATCGGCGAAGTCGGCCAGGGCCTTGGTGGGATCGGCGAAGTCGTCGGGGGCCTCGTCCCGAGATTCCTTCGGCCGATGATGCCGAAAGCCGTTACGGTCTGCTGAAGTGCCATTCGTGGGTTTGCGGACCAAGTAAAGCTGCTCGGTCTCACGGACACGAGCGGATGCCTTGTCTTTCGGCGTCGCTCGTCTGGGCATGCTGTTGTTTATCACGGACAGATCAGCGTCTCTACCACGAAATTATTTTGCGGCCTAGTTGTTGAAATTGTAAATCCAGAACTCGTCGAAGTTGCAGAGGATGACGAATGGATTTCCGCGCCTGGGAACGTTGTCGCCGCATCAGGGACGCGGGTGTCGATCACGGGTGCGGGCTTTGCGGCATGTCGCGAACTTCATGCTGGTTGCCGCAGAAGTGATCAATCTTTTCCTTTCTCTCACGGCGGGCTGCCGGTTCGGCCAGTCGAGGCAGACTGCACCGTTAAACTCGTATAAGAGCCTGAAAATCAGTCTTATCTAGAGCGCTCTGGGATCGAATTACATCGGCGAAATGGCCGATTACATAAGAGCGGAGCGTAATTACATTGGCGAAATGGCCGGTTACAGTCGCACAATTGCGAGTTACACGGGCGAAATTGAGAATGGCAGCGGCGAAACGGCCGATTACATCGGAGCGAGGCGTAATTAAGTGGCGAAACTGCGGCGCGCAGTGGCGCAGAGCCGGATTACACCGGCGAAACCGCCAACTACTTCCGAGCGAAGCGCATTAACAGCGGCGCAAATCGCAATTGCAGCGGAGCAGATTGCGATTCCCTCCTGACTAACGCTAAGTCTTCGGCCAGCGTGGCGGTCTGAGCGAGCGCAGCTCGGGCAGGAGCCAGGCGCCGCCCCAGATTTTAAGGCCATCTTCGCGTCGAAACGCGTTTACTGGGAATGAAACCAAACAAGTTGATTCTACTCGCAGCAATCGCTACCGCGACGCTCTCACCCTTGGTGGCGACGGCTCAGACCTCCCCCGCGGCCGAACCCTACAACAGCACGACGACCACAACAGACCGCGACGACGGTCCCGACTATGGCTGGGTCGGCCTGATCGGCCTCCTCGGCCTGGCTGGCCTCATGGGAAAGAAGCGCGACGATCGTCACGACACGACTGCCGCGCGGACCGACGTCCGGAACTAGTCGCAAGATTCCCCCGCTTTAGTTCCCGCTGCTCCGGGATCCTCATCTCTGAGCAGCGGTGAAGCGGGGTGCACTGCCCGCGAAAGGCTCCGCGCCGCGGCGTTAAACCAGGAGGAGCGACGGATTTTCCAGGACGTGCCGGAGCGCCTTCAGATAATTGGCGCCGATCGCCCCGTCGACCACGCGGTGGTCGCAGCTCATCCCGATGTTCATCCGGTAACCGGGAACGATTTCGTCATCTTCGTTCACGATCGGTTTTTTCACGATCGCGCCGATGGAGAGGATGATGGCCTGGGGCGGGTTGATGATGGCGGAGAAATAATCGATGCCGTAGCT
>JACCZO010000392.1 GCA_013695925.1 Chthoniobacterales bacterium | reverse complement strand
GCCGGGGTCACCGCCCCGGCTACAACATCCGGCGCTTGCGCCTTTCTCCCCATCGCCCAAACTGACGGCTCGCCAACATGTATCGCACCCATCATTGCAACGCCCTCCGCGCCGCTGACATCGGCCAGCAGGTCTCCCTCGCCGGCTGGATTCATTCCCGGCGCGACCACGGTGGCGTCACATTCATCGACCTGCGCGATCGTGAAGGCCTCACCCAAGTCGTCTTCCGGCCGGAAGAAAACGCCGAGATCGCCAAGGCCGCGCATCATTTGCGCGACGAAGACGTCATCCAGGTGGACGGCCGCGTCGCGCCGCGGGTCGCCGGGACGGAAAATCCCAAATTGCCGACCGGCGAAATCGAAGTCCTGCCCGCGCGCCTAACGATTCTAAATCGCGCCGAGCCCCTCCCCTTCCCGCTCGATGCCGAAGTCTCGAACGAAGATCTGCGCCTCACCTATCGCTACTTCGAACTGCGCCGCCCGCAGTTAACCCGCAACCTGCGCCTGCGCCATCGCGTCGCCAAAGCCACACGCGATTATCTCGACGACCAGGGTTTTCTTGAAATCGAGACGCCGATTTTGTCGAAGAGCACACCGGAAGGAGCGCGCGATTTTCTCGTCCCGAGCCGCATTTTGCCCGGGAAATTCTACGCTCTCCCGCAGGCGCCGCAGCAATACAAACAGCTCCTCATGGTCGGCGGGGTGGAGAAATATTTCCAGATCGCGAAATGTTTCCGCGACGAAGATCTGCGCGCCGATCGCCAACCGGAATTCACCCAGATCGACATCGAAGCTTCCTTCGTTAGGCCAGACGACATCTACACGCTAACCGAAGGAATGCTCGCTTCCATTTTCAAGGCCGCGCGCGGGGTTGACATCCCGACGCCATTCCCGCGCATGACTTATCGCGAAGCGGTCGAAACCTTCGGGAGCGACAAACCCGACCGCCGCTTCGGGATGACGCTGGTCGATTTCACGGAAGAATTCCGCGAAAGCAGCTTCAAGCTTTTCCGCACCATCATCGAGAGCGCCGGCGTCGTGAAGGCGATCAACGCGAAGGGATTCGCCGGGATCACGATCGGGCAGGTCGATGAGATGACCGCGATCGCGAAAAATTTCGGCGCCAAAGGCCTCGCCTTCATCAAGATCGAAGGCGGCGAATGGAAATCACCGATCGTGAAATTCTTTTCCGAGGCGGAAAAGAGCGCGCTGCAAAGCAAACTCGCGCTCGAGGAGGGCGACCTCGTTTTCTTCGGCTCCGACAAGTGGGAGATCGCCGCCGAAGTGCTCGGGCGCATCCGGCTGCGCGTCGCCGAGATCCAGGGCCTAACGAAAGGCTCGGAGGAGCTCGACTTTCTCTGGGTAACCGATTTTCCGCTTCTGCGATTCGACACTGCAGAAAACAAATGGAATGCGGTCCATCATCCTTTCACTCGCCCGCACGCCGACGACCTCGGATTGCTCGAGGAGAAGCGCTACGGCGAAATGCGCGCCGAAGCTTACGACGTCGTCCTCAACGGCGTGGAGATTGGCGGCGGGAGCATTCGGATTCACGAACCGGATCTGCAGGCGAAAATGTTTTCCGTCCTCGGAGTGAGCGAAGAGGAACAGCAGATCATGTTTGGTCATTTGCTCCGCGCCTTTCGGTTAGGCGCGCCGCCTCACGGCGGCATCGCGATAGGGCTCGATCGACTCGTTATGCTCATCTGCGGCGAAAGTTCCATCCGCGACGTGATGGCTTTCCCAAAAAACAACCGCGGCCAGGACCTGATGTCGCAATCGCCCAGCGACGTCGACCCGCGCCAGCTCCGCGAGCTCCACCTCGCGATCGCCAAAGAAAGAAAACCGGCCTGAGCCGGGCCGGGATTGGCGCGGCCAAAGATCTCTGGGTCTTTGCGCTTCGCTTCTCGCGATCAGCCTTCCCAAGGGCGCCCGTGTCCGTTACTGGTTTTTTGGTCGTGGACTCATCGCAGCAATATCCGGGGTGCGACGCCAGCTTTCCCGGCGCGCTCGCGTCTCTTATCACTCTGCGAGCTGGCCCTGGGCAGCTTCATCGTTGTCGGGCACAACCTCCTTCACATCCTGCCTAACGAAGTTCCAATTCTCTTCGTGCTCGGTTGGATTTCCCTGCGCCTGCGCGACGGCGGCTGGAAAGCCGCCGGCTTCATCCGCCCCGATTCATGGCCCCGAACCATCGCCTTCGCCATCGCCGCGGTTCTCGTTCTGCAATTCGGCAGCGAACTCGTCATCGGCCCACTCGCGGCGCACTTTTGGCCAGCTCCGCAAGAAGTCTCGGCCCTCTTAAAAGCCCCGGCCTACGATTGGAAGCACGCCCTCATCCTGCTCGCCATCGTCTGGACCTTCGCCGCCTTCGGCGAAAAAATCTCCTACCGCGGCTATCTTCTCACCCGCGCCGCCGACGTCGGATCGCGCTCCGCGCTCGCCTACTGGCTCGGCATGATCTTCGTCGCCCTTCTCTTCGGCTTCGGTCACTTCTACAAGGGCCCCCCCCGGCGTGGCCGACAGCACCTGGTCTGGTCTCGTGCTTGGCAGCGCCTATCTGCTTTCCGGCCGCAACCTTTGGGCCTCCATCCTCGCCCACGGCCTTAGCGACACGGTCGCCGTGGCCTTTGTCTTCATGGGTGGGGCCGACTAAGCGGTCGCCCTCGTCTCCATGATCGCGTCCATCCGCCCGCGCGAGATCAGATAGGCCACCGTCTCCTCGTGTCCGGTGATCGCGATAGAGCCTTCCGCCGCCGATTCCTTGATCAGCCGCGGCAGATTCGTCTGCGCCTGTGTGACTGAATAGGTAGAATCCATCGCGATTCCACCTGGCAGAACATATTGATAAGGTCAATATGACTTTGGCTCGACCGAGCAAATGGGTGCGGCGGATGCGGTGCACGAAATCGCCGGTCGGCTCGACGCCGAGGCCAATGAAGTTGAGGTATTTCTTCATGTGATTGACCTGCGATGACTCGCCGATCAGAGCGCGTAGGGGACGCGCACGCCGGGATGATCGCGGGGAAAGTGTTTGGTATTCCGCGTGATCAGGAGGGCACGATGGACGAGCGCCGAAGCCCAGACGATCGCGTCCGGTAACCGGAGGCGGTGGTCTTGGCGCAAAGTGATCGCACGCCGCGCGACGGTGGCGTCCAGCTCGATGAGTTTGAAGTGACGCAGAAAGTTTTCGCGCACTTCACGCAACTCGGGAGTGCGCGCCCCGACCAAGACTTCCATCCAACTGATGCGACTGACGAGAAGCTTGTCGTAGCGAGCCAGCTCCTCGGCCGCAGCGGGGATGCCGTCGAAATAATCGATTAATAGGTCGGAGTCGATGCAGGCGATCATCGCCATTCTTCGCGCAGGCGGCGCACGGTCTTCACGCTGTCCTCTTTACGGTAACGCTTGCTGCTGCCAAAGGCGGGATGAGCCGCGAAATCGGGGCCGCCTTTGCCGTGAGTGGGAACAAAAGCTTCGACCGCGCGCCGGACGGCTTCCGCCCGCGAGATGCCTTCGCGCTTCCGGTATGTATCGAGCGCCTTGATTTGCGTTTCGGGCAGATCGACGATCGTGCGCATTCCGTCATCATGCAATGATGACGCCTTAGAGTCAACCGCCGCCGCGATCTGCTTATTGCTTACGGCATGGTGGCTGACTTGCCAGCCAGCGCACTGCCGACGTTCACCTGGCGCCAGACGAGTTTGCGCACTCGACCGCTTTAAGCGGTCGAGTGCAATCTGCGCGCGGAATTTTCTGCTCTCGGTTTCGATTTGGGAGTTCGTCCCGGGGTCGCCAGGGAAACGAGATTCCCGCCTCTCACGGTTTCTCATCTGACCCCACTTTGGCGGGTACACTGCAATAGGTTGGAATCTGGAAAACAGGAAGGGGATTCTGGCATGGCTGATAGGCCGCTCCTGGCACGGCGCGGCCTGTTCGCCGCGCCCTTGCGTTTCCGCCAAGTCATCGCATCGCGCCGGCCATCACATCCGTTGATTTCAACGGAACTGCGAAGGGCTCAAGCGGCATCGGATCGTCATGCTCGAGAAACTCGCGACAGTGCGCGAAGAGGTCGGTGCGGGTGGTGGTGCGGCGGATGCGGTGCAGGAAGTCGCCCGTCGGTTCCACCCCGAGGCCGATGAAGTTCAGGAACTTTTTCATGTGGTTGACCTGGCTGCGCTCGGGCAGCTCGGGCGTGCTGACGGCTTCGTAAAGAGCATGGATGTAGGCGAGGACGTCGCGGCCGGTCGGACGGAAGATAGGGACGCCACGGCGTTGTTCCCGGATCTGGCGGAAGAGCCAGGGATTGCGGATGACGCCGCGGCCGATCATGAGTCCGCGCGCATTCGTTAGGGCAAGGACTTCCTCGGCTTTGGCGGCGGAATAGACGTTGCCGTTGGCGAGCACGGGACATCTCAGCGCCGCGACCGCCCGCGCGATGAAGTCGTAACGCGGCGCGCTGCGATACATTTCTTTGACGGTGCGGGCGTGGATGGTGAGGAGGTCGAGCGAATGGCGCGCAAAAATGGGGAGCAATTCGGCATCGAAACGCTCGGCCTCATCGAAGCCGATGCGCGTTTTGACTGTGAACGGGATCTCGATCGCGGCTCGGAGGGCGCCGAGGATTTGGTCGATCCGCTCAGGGTCGCGCAGCAGTCCGCCGCCGGCGCATTTGCGATACACGACCGGGACAGGGCAGCCGAGATTGAGGTCGATCGCGGCGACGGGATGCTGCTGCAACTCGCGCGCGGTGCGAACCAGCGCGGCGGTGTCGTTGCCGATCATCTGCGCGACGACGGGACGGCCGGTCGGGTTCTGGGTGATGGAGGCGAGAATGGTTTTATCGAGTCGCGAGTCGGGCAGGACGCGGAAGTATTCCGTAAAATAAACGTCGGCGTTTCCGTAGCCGCTGATCAGCCGCATGAACGGCAGGTCGGTCACGTCCTGCATCGGAGCGAGCGCGAGGATCGGCTCGGGCTGGCGGAGGAGGTTTTGGAATTCGGTTCGTGCGTCCACGCTGAGGCGAGCGTCGCTCAGCCTGGGCGCGCCGTCACCTGCGGCGAACGACGCCGGTCAGGCAGTCCCTTCGCCTTCAAGATGATGGCCGACGACAAACTT
>JACCZO010000373.1 GCA_013695925.1 Chthoniobacterales bacterium | reverse complement strand
GTGCAGATCGTCGTCGGCGAAGCCGATCTCGAGACCTGGGAGATCACCCATCGCGAGGGCGGGGCGCATTGGATGCCGGGCGCCAACGATGCCGGGGGCACGCGGCCCGAGCGGGCCCGAACCCTGGCCCGCGCGCTCGAGGCGGTCGGCTGCCGCGTGCGCTTGAACATGATCCCGAATATGGCGCACGATGGCGCCAAGGCCGTGGATCCGGTGCAAGGCTTTCTGGCCGAGATCCTGCACGGCTTGCGCATGGGCGGACGAAGGGGAGCACCGGGATGAGGACAGCATTGGTCGCGGGCGTCGCCGCCTGGATGATTCTCGGCGCGCCGGCTCAAGCGCAGATGGTGTCGGTGGCGCTGAACGCCGACATCCGCTCCACCAATCCGGGCGTCAACCGCGACGACAACACCGACGGCGTGGTCCTCCACATGATCGAGGGCCTCGTCGCCTACCGCGAGAACGGCGGCGTCGCGCCTTTGCTCGCCGAGCGCTACGACATCGCGCCAGACGGCAAGACCTACACCTTCCGCCTTCGCGACGGCGTGCGCTTCCATAACGGCGCGGCCATGACCTCGGCCGAGGCGCTGTGGAGCTGGCGGCGCTATCTCGACCCCAAGACCGACTGGCGCTGCCTGCCCGATCTCGACGGCCGCAACGGCCTGAAGATCGAGGCCGTCGAGGCGCCGGACCAGCGCACGATCGTGATGCGCATCAACCAGCCCTCGGCGCTCTTCCTCGACACCCTGTCGCGCACCGATTGCGGCATGGGGGGAATCCTCCATCCGGACTCCGTCGGTCCCGACGGGGCGTGGAAGCAGCCGGTCGGCACCGGCCCCTACATGATGGGCCCCTGGCAGCGCGGCCAGCACGTCACGCTGAACCGCTTCGAAGGCTATGTCTCGCCGCCCGGCGACACGCCGGACGGCTATGTCGGCCGCAAGCGGCCGCTCGCGGCGAGCGTGCGCTTCGTCGTCATCCCCGACGCCGCCGCCGGACGCGCGGCGGTGCTGTCCGGCGCCATCGATGTCGCCGAGCTGCAGGACACCGACGTCGCGGAGATGCGCAAGAACCCGGCGGTCGAGGTCGTGACCGCGCCGACCGCGAACAAGCACACCTTCCTGCTCCAGACCCGCGATCCCCTGATCGGCAACGTGCATCTGCGCCAGGCGATCGCGGCCGCCCTCGACCTGCCCGAGATCGTCGCCTCGGTGTCGAGCGGGCTCGGGACGCCGAACGGCTCGGCCGTGTTCGCGGGCTCGCCCTTCTACGACGACGTCCAGCGGGCCGGCTATGGGCGCGACCTCGAGCGGGTGAAGCAGCTCCTCAAGCAGGCGAACTACAAGGGCGAGGTCATCCGCATCCTGTGCAACCGCCGCACCTCCGTGCCGAGCTACCCGGCGGCCCTGATCGCGCAGGCGCAGTTGCAGGAGGCCGGCATCAACGCGGAGCTCGAGGTGCTCGAATGGGCGACCCAGCTCGACCGCTACAACCGCGGCAATTATCAGATGCAGTCCTTCACCTTCTCGGCCCGCGTCGACCCGGCGCAGTCCTACGAGCAGTTCATGGGGCCGAAGGACCGGCAGCCGCGCAAAATCTGGGACGATCCCGAGGCGCAGGCGATGTTGGAACGCGCCTCGATCACGA
Organism: Chthoniobacterales bacterium; assembly: GCA_013695925.1. Lineage (GTDB taxonomy): Bacteria > Verrucomicrobiota > Verrucomicrobiia > Chthoniobacterales > UBA10450 > Palsa-1392. Next base: position 1,058 of record JACCZO010000373.1, on the reverse strand, counting down.
GCGACGAGGCCGAGCGCCGCCGGCTCTTCCAGGATCTGCACCGGCGGCAGCTGGCGCAGACGCCGTTGATCTTCCTCTACAACGGGGTCGAGGCGAACGCGATGTCGCGCCGCGTGCGCGGCTTCCGCTCGTGGGCGCTGGCGAAGCCGCGCTTGTGGGAAGTGGAGGTGGTGCGCTGATCGCCACCGCCCCGATGACCGAGACGGAGGAAGGAGCCTTGCCATGGTCGCGCCCGCACCCCTGATCGAGGTCTCCGGGCCGCCGCGCGAGCGCGGCAGAATTCATGGCGAGGCCGCGCGGGAGCGCGTTCGCCTCGGCATCGGACACTACGGCGAGCAGCTTTCGGCCTCGGCGTCGCGGGAGCGCGTGACGGCTCTGGTCGAGGATTTCCTCCCCACCATCGACGCCTTCGACACGACCTATCTCGACGAGATGCGTGGCATCGCCGAGGGAGCCGATGTCGCCTTCCACGACATCGTGCTCCTCAACGCGCGCACCGAGATTCTCAAGCTCGCCCCCAAATTCGCCGCGGCCCGCGAGACGGAGGAGGAACCGGACGGCTGCACCGGGCTCGTGGCGCTGCCCGGCATCACGGCCGACAGAAAACTCATTCACGCGCAGAACTGGGACTGGAAGCGGGCCTGCGTCGAGACCGCCGTTGTCCTAAAAATCGCGCGGAGCGACGGCCCCGACATCCTGACCTTCACGGAGGCCGGCGCGCTCGCGCGCTGCGGCCTCAACGCGGCCGGTGTCTCGATCACGGCCAACTACCTGAACAGCGACCGCGACTACACGCAGCGCGGCGTGCCGCTGGCGCTGATCCGGCGCAAGGTGCTGGAGCAGCCCTACGTCGCGCTTGCCATGCACGCGGTCTACACGACCCAAAAGTCCGCATCGAACAACATGATCGTCGCGCAGGCCGAGGGCGTCGTCATCGACTTCGAATGCGCGCCGGACGAAACCTTTCAGGTGCACGCGGAGAACGGCCTTCTCGTGCACGCGAACCACTGGCAGAGCCCGGTCGCGCTGGGCAAGCTCAAGGACACGGGCGTCCTCAC
>JACCZO010000360.1 GCA_013695925.1 Chthoniobacterales bacterium | reverse complement strand
TGCGGCATTTATTTTTTTGGTTCGACGCGACGAAAATGCCCGTCTAGGAAGGAAATGCAGCGCCTCCGTGCGCTTGAAAGGGAGGTTCGAAGTCCATCCCGTGAGCTTCGGCAACGGCCCGATGGGTCAGCCGGCCGTCCATCGTGTTTATGCCGCCGATGAGCGTGGGCTGGCGTTGGCAGGCTCCCTTCAAGCCGAGATCCGCCAGGAGTTCAACGTAGCGATAAGTAACGTTCGTTAGCGCCTGAGTCGCGGTCCGGGCGTAGGCCGCTGGCATGTTGGCGACACAATAATGAATGACGTCTTCCTCGACATAGACCGGGTCGAGGTGGGTCGTGGGGCGTGCTGTTTCCACGCAGCCGCCTTGGTCGATCGCGATATCTACGAGCACACTGCCGGGTCGCATCTGGCGCAGCATTTCGCGGGTGATGAGCTTGGGCGCCTTCGCCCCCGGGACCAGGACCGCGCCAATGAGCAGATCGACCGTGGGCATCAGTTCCTGCAGGTTCGCCTCGTTGGAATAAAGCGTGTTCGCGTTCTGCATCGTGATGTCGAGAAAACGCATCCGCTCAAGGTCGACTTCGAGAATGGTCACGTCTGCCGACAGGCCGGTCGCCATGCGCGCCGCGTTCACACCGGAAGTGCCACCCCCGAGGACGACCACTTTGCCGGGCAAAACACCGGGGACGCCGCCGAGCAGGACGCCGTTGCCGCCGTTATGTTTGGCGAGGAAATAAGCTCCCATCGTGATTGACATGCGACCCGCGATTTCGCTCATCGGTTCGAGCAAGGGAAGACGGTTGCCGACTTGGATCGTCTCATAGGCCACGCCGGTTACGCCGGATTCCATCAGCGCTTCAGTCAGCGACTTGCTCGCCGCGAGGTGCAGATAAGTGAAGAGGATCTGGCCTTTGCGCAGAAGCTCGTATTCCGCCGGGAGCGGCTCCTTCACTTTGACGATCATGTCGGCCTGCTGGAAAAGGTCGCGCGCGTTATCGATGATCCTGGCGCCCGCTGCCGCGTAATCAGAATCCGGATAACCGGTTCCGACGCCCGCATTCTTTTCGACGAGGACAGTGTGGCCGCGTTTCGTGAGTTGATACGCCGCCGAGGGCAACAAGCTGACGCGATTTTCCTGCTGCTTAACTTCTTTGGGAATGCCAATGATCATATTTCCCACAGCTTTTCGCACCGAACGGTGCGCGAAGCTAGTTCAAAGAGGGGTCGTCCGGGGCCGCCGCGAGCATTTTGAACCAGGGCCCGAGATTGCGCATAATCTCAAACCAAAGTCGGGGTAGGCGTTCCGGTTTGAGCGCGGCCCGGTCCGGTTTTTGCAGGACCCACGCATTCTGACGCAACTCGTTCTCGAGTTGGCCCGCGTTCCAGCCAGCGTAGCCGACAAAGGCGCGGATGGCGCTTCGATCCTGCTCCGAGAGTTGGCTGGCCTCATCGAGCGCGACGTTCTGTTTCAGGCTCAGAGAATCCCGGCCCTCCCAGTCAAAAGCGGCAAACATTAACTGATTGGTCCCCACCGGCCCGCCCAGGAAGACGGGCACATTGGCCAACGCGCCGGGGGCCGGATCGGTCAGCAGCTCCGAGACATGTTTGTCGAGCGGACGATTAATGATGACGCCCATCGCGCCCTCCTCGGCGTCATGGGCCGAAATGAAAAGCACGCTGCGCCGAAAATTCGGATCGAGCATGTTGGGATGAGCGACGAGCAACTGGCCGGTGAAGTTCTGCGGCGTTCCCGCTGGGTAGCGCATGGAGAAAATAAAGGGCGCGCCGGCCCGCTCCGCAAGTTCGACCCTGCTCTTTCCGCAAGGCCATGTAGACGTGATCGAATACCTCAAGACGCCATACGTGTTTACAGCTTCAGCAGCGCCTCTTCCCATTTACCGGTCCGCCAATCAAGCGCGGTTGCGGTCACGAGCTTTTGCGAATCGTTAGGCAAATGAGCGAGGAGGGCGTTGCGCCGGGCCGGGTCCAGTTCGCCGAAGATATCGTCGATCAGGAGGAGGGGGCCCGCTCCTGCCTCTTCCGCGAAAATGCGCGCCTGGGCCAGCTTTAGGGCGAGCGCGATCGTGCGTTGCTCTCCTTCGGAGGCGAACTGCGCGGCCGACATCCCCTCCACCTGAAGGCGGAGATCGTCCCGATGCGGTCCGACCGTCGTTAGGCGGAGCCGTTCCTCATCGGCCCGGGTGCGTCTGAGGTGGGCGGCGAAGTCCTCCTCATTTCCCGGGGCGTATTCCAGGAGGAGCGTTTCTCCGTGGCCGCTGATTGCGCGCTGACTGGCTTCGGCATTCGGCAGCAGTTGCCTGACGAGCGCGGCGCGCATCTCGCGCAAGATGGTTCCCGCCCGGGTGAGCGGCTCGGTGTAGGCCTCCAGCTCGCGCGGCCGAGGCGCGTCCGATTTGAGGAGGGCGTTGCGCGAACGAAGCGCCCGCTCGTAGGCGCGTAGCGCCGGCCGATAACGCGCGTCGACCTGCAGCCCGATAAAATCCAAATAACGCCGTCGCATTTCGGCCGGGCCGCGAACGAGATCGAGATCGTGGTTGGCAAACGAAACCACCCTGGCGAGGCGCAAATATTCCGAGGGCTCGCGTTGCTCGACTCCGTCGAAGGCCAGCTTGCGGCGCAGCGCGCTGTAGTAGAACTGGAGGAGATGCCCCTCGACGTGACCGGAGAGGACGAATGAGCGCCGTCCGGCGCGCACGGTCGGTGTCAGGTTCGGCGCCCGCTGCGATTGCAGTCGGAGAAGAACGCAGGCCGCCTCCAGGATGGTCGTTTTCCCGCGCCCGTTGGGGCCGACGATGAAGTTGAATCCCGGCGCAAATTCCGCCGCAAACGATTCGAAACAGCGGAAGTTCCGCAATTGCAGGTCGCGCAGCATCACGCGGCGGTTAGAGACTAACGAGCTCCAGCCGGCTCGTCATCTGTGGGGTGCCGTCTTGGGGCGGATAAAAACTGCCGTCGATTGGGGTCACCTCCGCGGGACGAATTCCGACCGCGGCAGTGATGAAATTATGGTTCGCGAAAATCCCGTTCGTTCCATCCATCCCAACCCAGCCCGCGCCCGGGAGATAAACTTCCGTCCAGGCATGAAGGGAACCTTCGGCACGCTTTGTTTTCGAGTCGGCTTCGCGTAGATATCCGCTCGTTAGGCGAGCGGCCAACCCATGTTGGCGCAGGGCGGCGGCGAGGAGGAGAGCGACATCGCGGCAGGCTCCGCGGCCATGGCGCAACGTTTCGTGCGGCGCCCGGGCCGGGCCCTCTTCGCGCCGTTCGTAGCCGACGCATTCATGCAAACGCTGATTCAATTCCACCAGCACACTGACGGTCGCACGGGCGGCGCCGCGCCCGGGAAATTTCCAGCCCGGAATCCGCAGCGCAGGTCCCGGTTCTTTTTGCAGGAAGGGCGCGAGCACCCGGCGCAAATCGGGCGGATAGGTGAACGGCGCCTGCACAACCTCGTCCCGCAAAAGGAAATCGAACGGGTTCTTTTTCACCAGGGCAAGATCGAGTTCGAGGAGAAAGCGCAGTTCGTTAGCCGGTTCTGGAAACGAGCAGGAGGCCACGCAATTATCGAAGGTGTCGCGTCCGAAACGCACGTTGGCATTCGGGTTCGTCTCGAACTTCATCCGGTGGACCTGGGTAAAAATGTCGCCGCGCGGAAAGAGGCGGATCTCGTGCTTCGAAAAACGAACCGGGCTTGAGTATTGGTAGGCCGTTTCGTAGCGGATGCCGAGCTTCACCGGGAGACGGTAGGTGCGTTCCGAACTTTTTTTCAACTGGAGCTGAAAATTTTCTTGCGTCCCGGGGTTAGGTCGGTTATTGCCAACTCAGATTTGAAAGATTGTTCTGGGGGGAACAGCCGCCCTTCATGCCCTTCGGGTGTGGGGGGCGGTACTTTTTTGGGTTGATGGAGTTACAAACCGACCGCCCCGCGCCGGAGAAGAGACCGCGATCTCTTGGATGCACCCTCGCCGTCGTCCTTATCCTGTTCATTCTCGCCCTCCTCGCGACCTTCGTTTTTTACCGGCTCGAGAGCTGGCCGGGACGCACCCTCGACCGCAGCGTGACGAGGCTGGAGGAACTGGCGCGCAAAGCGCGCGATTCCTTCGTCGAACTGGCCCACCTCCAGCCGAAGGTGACGGTGAACGACCGCGTCTATCTCGAACAGACCACGACCGTGGCCGAGCTGGCCGTCCTCGCGCGCCGCGTCCAGGTCGAGCACGAGATGATGCATACCTGGGCCGGGAGCACGAAGCGGATCAAGCTGCACGGCACTTATCTGGTCAAGGCCGGCTTCGATTTGCGCCAGAAATTTACGGTGAACATTCGCCCTAACGACATCGAGATTGAGCTGCCGCATGCCCGGATCCTCTCCGTCGAGCAGGAGATGATCGAAGTGCAAACCCTGGAAAATGGATTCTGGAACCGGGTCTCGCCGGGTGACGTGGAGTCGCAGCTCGCCGCCCTCCCAGCCCAGGCCCGGGCCAAGGCTGCTGACCTGCCGGCTGAGGCCGAGCGGACTTTTACCCGGCAGCTGCTGGAAAAATTTCGCCCAGAGCAGCCGGTGCGTGCAATCTTTCCCGCACCCACGCCGCACGGCTAGACGTCGTTAGGCGGGGCTGCCAGCCGATGTCCTTTCGCAAACGTCTCGTCGTCCTTTTTTTTCTGCTCGTCCTGCTGGGCGCACTCGATGCCCTTTGCGCCCCCTTCGCCGTGGCCCACGGCGTCCGTTGGTGGATCAATTGGACGGCCCGGCGCCAGGGCCTGACTTCCGAGATCGAGCGGGTCGACGCGCCCTTTCTGCGTCCGGTCACGATCCGCAATTTCTCCCTCAGCCCAGGCAAAGGGAGCGGACACGAAGTTTCGTTGCAGGCCGCGACCATCGTCGTCGATCTCAATCTGCGAGGCTGGCTTTTCCACAAGGATGCGCGGCTCTTGCATTCGGTGCAGGCGGATCAGCTCACCTGCCGGATTCGCATCCTGAAAGCGGCTCGGCCGGCTGCCAAATTTGATTGGCGGCAGTTCGCGCGGCTTTTGCCGGATGAATTTCAGTTCAACGATCTGAACCTGGATGTCACCACCCCCGCGGTCGCGGTCAGTGGGCGCGGAGTTCTGCTCACCGCGAGTGCGATTGAGTCCGGCCAATTTTTTGCCCGGCAGATTTTTGTGACGGCCCCGCTTTTGCGCCAAACCTTCAGCGACCTGCGCGGCGCGACCTCGTGGGAGGATTCGCGCCTAACGATCGCCGGGATCGCGCTCGCCCGTGGTCTTGATCTCGAGGGGCTCACCCTGGACCTCTCCCGCCTGACAAAACGCCGGCTCGGAATCGAGCTCCAACTCGACACTTACGGCGGGACTTTACGGGCCAGCTTCCAAGGTCGCGGGGGCGACAAATTTTCCATCGATCTCGCCGGCTCGGCCGCCAACATCTCGCTCGCCCAGCTTTCCAGCGCGATGGGATTTCTCGAACCGGTCACCGGCTCGGTGCGCGCCTCGAAATTCACCTTCCGCGGCAACCCGGGAGAATTTCTCGATGCCACCGCCTCGATCTGGATGGAAGCGACCGACTTCGTCTGGCGCGCGCGCCAGGCCGAGAGCGTGATGTTCGGCGTCACCTATTACGACCGTCGCCTTGTGGTCGATCAACTTTATGTGCGGCAGCGCGAAAATGAGCTGATCGTGAACGGCGAATTGCTCTGGCCGAAGAGACTGAAAAGCTGGGCGCAATTGCCGTTCCGCGGACAGATCAACGCCAAGATTCCGGACCTGAATGGCTTCGCGCAGTTGTTTGGCGCGACGACCGGCGATTTCTCCGGCGCGCTCACGGCGAAGGGCGAAGTCGATCTGGTCGACCCGGAAGCTTCCGGACGATTGGCCTGGGACGGGCAGGAAGTCAGCTTTCGCGGCGTCGCCCTGGACTCGTTAGGGGCGGCGATTCAACTGCATGGCCAGGAGGTCACCCTGGAAAATCTCGAGGCGCGCCATGGGGAAGATTTTTTGCACGGGGAGGGGAGTTTTGAATTGTCAGCCGGGCATCGTTTTGCGGGCCGACTGACCGGGGCGATCGGCGACCTCGGGGTTTACGCGCCGCTGCTCCCGTCCGCCTGGCGTGCCGGAAAAATCGGGGGCGGCGCCACTTTCGACTGGCGCGGTGACGGGACGCTGGCCGCCCATTCCGGCACGGTGCAGCTCTTCGCGCACGGCCTGCAGCTGCCGGTCGCGCCCCTCCGGCGGCCGCTCGATCTCACTCTGGAGGGCAGCTACTCGCCCCGGGATATTTTTTTCCGCACCTTCAGCCTGGCGAACGAGCGTTTTTCGTTAGGCGGCTTTCTCATGCTGGGGAGCAATTTCATCGAGCTTCAGTCCTTTGCGTTGACCCTCGAGGGAACACGCCGCGCCTCCGGGACGCTCTTCCTGCCCTTTAGCTTTGCCCGCTGGCGTGCGACCCAGAGCTGGCTCGCGGCTTTTGATGAAGAGCAGAAATTCGATGTCGATCTCTCGCTCGATCACCTCGACCTCGAGAAACTTGGCCAGGCGCTGGGTGAGGATTCGTTTAGCAGCGGCATCCTCGATGGCCATCTTGCCGCCTTCGGTCTCCTGCGCGCACTGCAGGTGACGACCGATTGGCGTCTGGAAAATTTCGGCACCACGAAACGCTCGAACGCGATCGACTTTCATGGGCGACTGGAAGGCGGCCGGCTGGAGGCCGAGGCCACCGCGCAGTTTGGTGTCTCCAGTCCGATCAACGGGCGTGTCTCGCTGCCTTTGCGCCTGGAAAAGAAGGTCATGGAAGCGGGCTCCTGGATCGATCCGGCCGCAACTTTGAGCGCCACGTTCGACTGCCCGGCGCTCTTTCTGGAGACTTTGCCTAACGAATGGCGCGTTGCTCAATGGCACGGCTTGGTCACGGGAAAGATGACCTGCGAGGGGCGCTTTCCAACCCCCGCGATCCAAGGGGAAGCGGACATTTTGAATGCCGGCTTCCAGCCGGCGCCGCCCTGGCCCGAAGTGACCGCGCTTCGTGCCCACCTTCGGTTCTCCGATCCGGCGGCGGTGGTCGATCCGCTCCACGGTGAAGTCGGTTCCATCCCACTCGATTTGCGCGCCAGCCTCACCGTTAGTCCGACGGGATTCGGTCTGAGCCTGTTTCCAGGGGCGCAGGAAATCGAACTGCTCCAGCAACCGCCGGCGGGCGCTCAGCTCTCGAGCGTGCGGCTGGTAGGCCAGGGTCGCGCTCAAGGTCAGCCGGTTTTGCGCGAAGCGCTCGTTAGGGGAGCGATCCGCCCGAGTGCGCTCAGCCTCACGCTGACCAGTGCGAGCGCGGCCGGAGAAACCTCGCGAACGACCTGGTTCGCGGGCGGCGACAGCGCGAAGGAAAGCTCGCTGCTCCTCCGAATCGTCGATCCCGAGCCGGCGGCTGGATTGGAACTCCGCTCGGAACGTTAGGCCCGACCAGTGTCGACGCGCCTTAGGCTAGTGATAGACGAAACCGGTCGCGGTCACGACCTGTCCATCGCGGAGGAGCGCCGTGTGTTTCTGCGTACCGGTGGGCGCGCCGAACATGTTGCGCGCGTTAACCGAAAAATCGACCAGGAACCCGGACACTTTTTGGCCTTTACCCACATCGAGTTCACCCGGGCGCGGCTCGCCGAGAAACTTAATTTCCGCGCTCCGCGGGTCTCGCAGACTGGCGTTGAGCCAGTTCGTGATGATCTCCTTGTAGTTCGCGGGATATGCGCCGTAAGCCGCGTTAGGCGGCGGCGGAGTCTGCGCGAAACCACCCGCGGTCAGGCAGGCCAGCGCACCTGCCAGGAGAAGCCATCTCAATTGCCTTTTCACCCGGCAAAATAACGGGGGCTTGCCGAAAGTCGAGGCCGGGAAAAGGAACTTCTCTTTCCGTGGAGGCTCATCTATTCGTCGGAGAATGAAATTTGTCCTGTGCTGCCTGGCCAGTTGCCTGACGATTTCGGCGACTCTCCTGCAGGCGCAGCCCACGCCCGCGCCCCTAACGAACTCCTCCGGCACCAATAAATCTTTCGATCCAGCGGCGGCGACGCGCGCCTGGCTGGAGACGGTCCCGGCGGAGAAACGCGTCCGGTCGGACGCTTATTTCGAGGGTCGCTACTGGTTCATTCTTTGGAATTTTTTGCTCGCCTCGGCGATCTCGATTTTTCTTCTCGCGAGCGGTCTTTCGGCGCGGTTGCGTGATTTTGCCGAGCGCATCACGCGTTCCAAGATTCTTCAGCCGGCGCTCTATGCCGTCCCCTACGTATTGATTGTCTATCTCCTTTCCTTCCCGCTGGTGGTCTACTCCGACTTCTTTCGCGAGCACGCCTATGGCCTCGCCAACCAGCACTTCGGACCGTGGTTTGGCGAACAGCTCATCGAGCTTGCACTCGATCTTGTCGTGAGCGGCCTTTTGATGATGGCGCTCTACGCGGTCTTCCGTCGCGCGCCGCGGACCTGGTGGCTTTGGGGATCCGGTCTTGGCTTTCTTTTTCTGGCCCTGCAAATGTTGATCGCGCCCGTTTTTATTGCGCCCCTTTTTAATACCTACAAACCCCTTGCGGATCGAAAAATCAGCCAGCCTATCCTCGCGATGGCGAGCGCCAACCAGATTCCGGTGCAGCAGGTCTTTGAAGTCGACGCCTCGCGTCAAAGCAAAAGGGTCAGCGCCAATGTCTCGGGGCTTTTTGGCACCACCCGGATTTCTTTGAACGACAATCTGCTCCAGCAATGCACGCTCGCGGAAGTGCGCGCGGTCATGGCTCACGAGATGGGGCATTACGTGCTTAATCATGCCTTTAAATTGATTTTGTATTTCAGCCTCTTCGTTGCCGGTGCCTTCGCCTTTTCCTATCTCTTCTTCGAGCGCGCCATCCGGCGCTGGGGCCCGCGCTGGCGAGTCAGCGGCATCGCGGATCCGGCGGGGCTCCCGCTGCTCGTTCTGCTTTTCTCGATCTACTTTTTTCTCCTCACCCCACTGGCCAATACCGCCATTCGCGTCACCGAACGCGAGGCCGACGCTTTCGGCCTTAATACCGCCCGGGAAGCAGACGGCTTTGCGAAGGTGGCGTTAAAGCTCGGGGCCTATCGCAAACTCGATCCCGGTCCGCTGGAAGAGATGCTTTTCTTCGATCACCCCAGCGGTCGCGCCCGCATTCGAATGGCGATGGACTGGAAGGCGGCCGATCTCCCGGCCGGAGACGCGGGCGGTCGTTAGGCAAGCACCGGCGGGTCAGGCGTTCGCCGGGCTGGCGCTCGGGCTCGAGGCCGCGCTGGGAGTGGAAGTCGGTTCGTTAGGGCCGAGTGCTTTTTCGAGCAAATCGGCCAGCCGCCAGCCAGCGCGGTGCATCTCATGGAGGACCATCCGGGCCGACCATTTGCTGTAGGAAAGTCCGTCCTTGGTCGGCTCTTCGACCGCTTCTCCGTCTCCCACCATTTTGTCGCGATCGAGTTTCGGCGTCACGTTCTGGTAGCGCAGTCGCGCATGGGCCTGGCGCGCGAGCGGCATGATTCCGTCCGCCCAGGCCTCTGGGTAATCACGCAGCGCGACATCGGCGGGGAGCCGCCAGTTTTTTGGTTCTTCTTTCGCGAGGCGCTCGCTTAATTCTTGTTCGGCCGCGTCCATTTTCACCTGCCGTTCCTCTTTCGGCATGGTGTCGGGGAATTGCGGCAGGTTCGCGGAAACGGTCTCGCCGTCCCAGAAACTGTGCAGCTTCAGCTCTTTTTTCCGGGGCACGAAATCGCGCGTCAGCTTCAGCCGGAGTGAATTTCCACCCTCGTCGGGGAAGCTCTCGCCGCCGCGCTCGGGATCGACTGGTTGCCCCTTGGCATTGAAATATTGCGCGCCGACATGGAGCGGCTGGTGAATGTCGCCGACGAAATGCGCGAGCAGGATGAGCGCGATCGGCTTCGTGATTTTGCGCGCGTTCTCCTCCGGCTCCTTCCCCTGCAAAACGGCGATGCAATAGCGCATCGTCTGCACAATGTCCCACGGGCTGCGCCCGATTTTGCCGGCGGCGTATTTGGCCTCACCGACGAGAGGCACGTCGGTGTAATGGAACCAGTGATGCGAAGGGACAGCGGACTTGGCGTCGGTCGTCGGTGGATTCGCTTTCCAAAAATCGCGCAGTTGCTGCGCGATTTTCGGGTGCGAAGAAAAATATCTCAGCACCTTGGGATCATCGATCCCCGGCTTGTCCCACTGCTTGATCGTGTCCACCATAATCGAGGCTTCCTGCAGGGTGTAACCGTTGAGCAGCTCAGTGGCGCGAGCGCCCGCCGGGGTGTCCGCCAGTTTCTGGTCGGCGATGGCTCCGATGATTTTATGGCCACCCGGGCCGTAGGCCAGGGCCGGGCTGGACAGAGTGAGCGCAAGGAGAAGCGAACAAAGGAAGATTTTTTTCATGAAGCCGGCCGCACGATAATCGGGAAGCGCTGGACTGTATCTCGGATTTGGCGGAACCGCGGTCATAACCCGCCGCTACGCTGGCCTAACGAGTCGCGGCGACGTTTTCCGGGGCGGCGTCGTCCAGCTCGAGCGTCTTCTGCCGGGGCGGAGTCTGTGCCCGCGTGGGCAGGCTTTCGCCTTCCGGTTTCGCGGCCGTCAATCGCAGTCCGACGAGCCGGCTGATGCCGCGCTCCTCCATCGTCACCCCGTAAAGAATATCGGCCTTCGCGATCGTTCGCTTGTTGTGGGTGATGATGATGAACTGGCTCTGCGCGATGAAGCGGTCCAGCATGCGGGTGAAGCGGTTGATGTTCGATTCATCGAGCGGCGCATCCATTTCGTCGAGGATGCAGAACGGGCTCGGTCGCACCATGTAGATGGCGAAGAGGAGCGCGACGGCCGTCATCGTGCGCTCGCCGCCGGAGAGGAGCGAGACGCTTTGCAGTTGCTTGCCGGGCGGCTTGGCGATGATGTCGATGCCGCAGTTAAGGGTGTCGTTTTCGTCGAGCAGAGCGAGATCGGCGCGGCCGCCGCCAAAAAACTCGGCGAACATTTCGCGGAAGTTGATTCGCACCTGCGCGAAGGTTTCGGCGAAAAGTTTTTCAGTTGTCTGGTTGATCCGGGCGATGACGTCGAGCAGCTCGCGGCGCGAGTGTGTCAGGTCGGCGTTTTGGGTTTCGAGGAACGTATGGCGTTCCTCCAGCTCATCGTACTCGTGCACGGCATCGAGATTGACCGGGCCCATCGCGTCGAGCTGGCGGGTGAGTTGCTCGATGATTTCACGGAGCTGCGCTTCGTCGAACTCGGCGGCTTCCTCGCCGGCCATTTCCGCTTCCGATTTACCACGCTGTTTGATCTGTGCGCGATAAGTCTTGGTGAAGGCATAGCGATCGGGCGAAAACTCGCGCAGGTCGACCTGGTAACGCCGCATGACGTGCTCGGAGAGGTTCTCCATCTTCAACTGCATTTGTGTCTGGCGGACTTCTTCCTTGCCGCGCGCATCGTGCAGATCGCTCAGGGCTTTGCGGCGGTTGCGCAGGCCCGATTCCAGATTGTTCACCTCTGCCAGGCGTTCCGCGCGGCGGGCTGCGATTTCAGTCACGGCTGCTTCCGCAGTGATGAGTTCGACACCCTTTTCCTCGATGAAACGCTCGGCGGCCGTCGTTTCCGCAGTCTGCTTTTCCCGGCGCGCCTGGTAGCTCGCGATATCCGACCGGCGCGTAGCGATCAGCTCGGACAATTCCGCCTGGCGAGCGGTCATCGGCTGCCGCTGGGTGCGGAGGCCCTCATGCCGCTGACGTTCGGTGGCAACCGCGAGGCGCAGCTCGCTGAGTTGCTCTGCCAGTTCGTCGTCGCGCAGGCGCGCGGTCTCGGCGGCCGATTGCAACGCCGTCTGGCGCTGCTGCGCCTCTTCCAGGAAAGAGCGTTGCGTGGCCGCTTCCTCTTCCAGTTGCTGTACGCGTTCCGCGGAGCTGGTCAGTTGCTGGTCGAGGGTCGTGCGCTCCCATTCGAGCGCGTCCACTTTGCGGGCGGCTTCATGCAGCTCGCGCTCGATCGTGGTGATCTGTAACGCCGCCGCCGAATGCGCGCCGCGGGCCGTCTGGTGCTGCTCGCGGATATGTTCGAGGCGCTCGGTTTTTTCGGTGAGGCGGCCTTCGATTTCTTCCCGTCGCCCTTGCAGAATCTCGCGCTCGTCCAGGAGGGCGCGATGCTCGGCCGCGAGCGAGGCGATCTGCACCTTGCGGGCGAAAAGAGAGCTGTTTTCCTCGTTCACCCGGCCGCCGTAAATCACGCCCTGGGCCGAAACGAGGTCGCCCGCCAGCGTGGCGAAAGCGAGGGCGGGATATTCCCGCTTCAATTTCTGCGCCTGGTCGAGGTCGGCCACGAGTGCGACTTCGCCTAACAAGTGCCTAACGATAACTTCCAAAGCGGCGGGCGCGTGGACTTTCTCGGTCGCCCACCCCAGCGCGCCTGGCGGCAGGTCGCCCGGTGTGGCCGCGGCGCCGGCGCTCAATTCGGGCGCGATGAGTGCGGTTTGGCCAAGTTTGCGGGTCGAGACGGTGGCGATGATCTCGCTCGCGAGCGCGGCATTCTGCAGCACGATGGCGTGCAGGTTTCGTCCCAGAGCCGCTTCGACGGCCGGGATATATTGCTCGTCCACTTCGATCAGCGAGGCCAGCGCGCCGGTCAGCGCGGGCAAGATGCGGGACGGATCGTCGAGCCCGCGCAGAATGGCCTGCGAACCTTCCGTCAGTCCTTCGCCTTCGGCGTTGAGTTGCTGCAAGATTTCCAGGCGGGATTGCCGCTCGGCGATCGCACGGTCGCTCGTGATGAGTGCCGTCTCCGCTTCGCGCAGTTGTTGTTGTTGCCGGCTGAGCTCTTCTTCCGCCGCCGGAATCTGCGCCGCCAGTTCCTGCAAGGTCTCCTGTTGCTCGTCCGTGCTTGCCTTGC
>JACCZO010000345.1 GCA_013695925.1 Chthoniobacterales bacterium | reverse complement strand
TGGAGCAATCCGCCGAGCCCGAAAATGACGAGGGCATGAATCGCGACAATCATCGTTACCCAAACAAGGAGCGTGATCGCGACCGAGCCGTTGGCGATCAACGCACCCAGGTCGCAATACGCGCCGACGACCGCGAGAAAAAGCAGCACCGTGAAATAACCAAGCACAGTGCCGCCGCGCAGTTTTTGAATTACAGGAATCTGCGCCAGGATGAGCGCAGCCGTCGTCAGGCTCAGAACATAAGGCACGGCCGGCAGCCATTGGCTGACCATTTGGGCAAGGAAGAGGCTGCCGAGGCCGAGCGCGAGGAGGAGCGAAAGATCGGTCACCCGCAAACGCTCCCTGGCCTCGAGTTCCGGCGCGACGGTGGCGAGCGAGGCCGCGCTGCTGCCGGCGCCGCGCGGCCAGATTCTCTGCAGCAGTCGTGGCAGAAGGAGCGTCGCAATGATCCAGATGGTGGTGATGATATTATCCGCGGCATTGATCGCGGCGAAGAGCGTGCCACTCTTGGTCACGCCGAATTGCAATGCGACTGCGTTCAGGTTCACGCTCCCGCCGATGTAGGTGCCGGTGAACATCCCGGCCACGGCATGGGCGTTTTCGACTCCGTGATTTTGCGGCGCGAGCAGATAGTAACCGGCCAACGCGCCCGCCATCGTGCCGAGCGCGCCGAGCCCGAACAGGAGCAGCATCGGCAGCCCCGCCTGGCGCAGGTCTTTCAACTTCACGTCGAGAAGGAGAAAGAAAATCGCCAGGGGCGCGATGTAATTAAAGATGCCGTCGTAAAGCGGCGGAGCGTTCCGCGACGAAGGGAGGAGTTGCAGGTTGGCCAGGACGGCGGCGGCAAGAATAACGATCAAGGCCGAGCCGAGATAACTGAAATGCTTTTGACGCGAGAGCCATTCCGAGAAAGCGATCAGGAGGCAAAGAACCGCGGCGACGTAGAGAGGTTCGACGATGAAGGACATTCGAAAACGCTCAGCGTTGATCCGCGATTCCTCGGCGGTTGGCAAACCAAACCGATATTGTTTTGCCCTCCTCTTCGCGTTCCCGCACACCTGCAGCGTCGCGGCGTGATCCGGCCGCGCCAGATTTTTGTCTCGGCGCGGCTGCTGGCCGAATAATCGTCGCGCTCGGGGTTGGCACTGGGCGCTCCTCCGCTCATACTGCCCTCGATGGAACGGGCCAATGTCAGTCGCGCGAGTTTTCGGACGGCGTTTGTTCTCCTCCTGGTGCTCGGGGTCACGATCCTGTTTCTCCAGGTCACCTGGCCCTTCCTCAAGCCGCTTCTCCTCGGGGCCCTGCTCGCCGGCCTGTTTCGCCCGCTTTATCGCTGGACGACGCTGATGTTGCGCGGGCGCAAATCGCTCGCCGCCGCGCTCACGCTGCTGCTTCTTTTCGTTTTGGTGGCGGGCCCGATCAGCGCCTTCATCGGAGTGGTGGTGAAACAGGCGATCTCGATCAGCAACGACGCCATCCCGTGGGTCAAGGATCATCTTGGCTCGGCCACCGCCTTTAATGCGCATGACTGGCTGGTCGAGCGTTTCCCGTCGCTCGCCGACTACGTTCCGCAGCAGGAACAGATTGCGGATAGCGCGGCCAAGATCGCCAAGGCGACGGGTGCCTATCTCGTCGCGGGCGCGACCAATCTCACCGCCGGTACCGCCACTTTCTTGCTCAACCTCTTTGTCATGCTCTACGCGATGTTTTTCTTTTTGCGCGACGGGCGTTCCATCCTCGAAAGAATTTTCTACTACGTCCCGCTCGATCACCAAGACGAGCAGCGGCTGCTGGAACGGCTCAGCTCGGTCACGCGGGCGACGATCAAGGGCACGCTCGTCATCGGCATGATCCAGGGCGCACTCGCGGGGATTGGCTTTTGGGTTGCGGGCCTCGACGGCGCCGCTTTCTGGGGCACGATCATGGCCGTGCTCTCGGTCGTGCCCGGGATCGGCGCGGCCCTCGTCTGGGTGCCGGCGGTGATTTATCTTTTTATCATTGGCAAAACCCTGGCCGCTATCCTGCTCCTCGCCTGGTGCGCGGCGGTCGTGGGCACGATCGATAATGTGCTGCGCCCGCGGCTGGTCGGGAAAGATGCAAAAATGCCCGACCTGCTCATTCTCGTCGGAACGTTAGGCGGGTTGTTTCTCTTCGGGCCGATCGGGTTTATTATCGGGCCATTGGTCTGCGGATTGTTTCTCACCGTCCTGGACATTTACGGCGCCACCTTCAAAGACATTCTGCCGCCGGTGCGGAGCTTCGCTTCCGGCAAAATCAAAAAGACGGAGGAGAACCTGAAGTCCGCCAAATGAGCGATGGCCACGCCCTTGAAATAATGACTTCCACCGCGGCCATCGATTTCATCGGCATCGGCGCGCCCAAATGCGGGACGACCTGGCTTTCGGCCCAGCTTGATGCTCACCCGCAGATTGAGTTCGCGCCGGACAAGGAGGTTTACTATTTTGCCGACACCATTCTGCGCCGGATGGCCGGGAAGGAACTGCGCTGCTTCGAGCGGGGTCCGGCGTGGTATCACGAACAATTCCCGGCCGCCGCCGGAGCGCTTTCCGTTCGCGGAGAATTTTGCCCTTCCTATCTCTACTCCCAAGAGGCGGCCGATCGGATCAAATCGTACCGGCCCGATCTGAAACTGCTGCTCTGCCTGCGCCCGCCGGTGGAGATGATCTACTCCTGGTATTGGTACAACCGGAACGCGGTCGTGGCGACATTGCCGGAAACTTTTGCCGAGATGATGGAAGATCCGTTTCTGCGCGATATCGGCTGCTATGCGCGCCATCTCCAACCGTATCTCGACCGGTTCCCGGCGGAGAATTTCCTCGTCGTGCAATTCGACGCTATCCGGCGCGAGCCCGACCGCGTCCGCCATGGCGTCTATGAATTTCTGAACGTCGCGACGGATTTCAAACCGCAGCTCGAGAGGGGCAGGAACGAAGCGCGCGCGCCGCGTTTTCCACTCCTGCAATCGAGCGCGCAGAGTCTCTACAACGGAGTCTCCGCGCTCCCGGGCGTAGGCAAACTCCTGAAATCGCCCGCGGTGGCGAAGACGCTGCAGGAGGTCTATCACCGATTCAACAGCAAGGCCCAGAAATACGCTCCGCTGACGCCGGAAGAACGCCGGAAATGGGAGGACTATTACGCGGACGACCAGGCCGAACTCGGCCGGCAGTTGCAGAGTCTCCAGGTCATCGAGGGAGGTTTCGGGAAAAGATGCGGCACTTGAGCTGCTCTCCATATCGTCTTAACATCGACGCATGACCACGCTATCGCCCACCCAATCCCGGGCCAATTTGTCATCGCTGCTCAAACGAGCGGCGAAGGGCGAAGACATCGGCATTCTACACGGCGACCGCGTCATCGCCTTGCGACCGGTCCAGGTCTATTCCGACGATTATGCCCTTCACGAATACGGCGTGGCCGAGCAGGAACTCGATCGCTTTGTCCGCCGGACGAAACAGCGGATCGCGCGGCATCGCAAAGCCGGCAAAATGACCATCTTCAGTGGCGACATCGAAGCGGACATTGCGAGTTGAGCTGACGCCGGAATTGAAGGCGGTCATTCGCGCTCTTCCGAAACGGCAGCGGAAACAAGTCGGCCAAGTGATTACCGCCGAACCAAATATCCGGCTCAATCCAAATTATAGGCCTCGACCAAACCCACTCCGGTGGCGTCGCTGACTCCGCGCAGGATCGCGGTGTAGGCGCCGGGTGCGAGGGTGCGGAGGATGGCGGCCTCCAAGTCGTCGTTAGGCTGAAGGGTCGTGGCTTCGATCTCCGCTCCTGGTCGCTCCGCCAGTTGTCGTTGGAGGCAAGCGGGGCGCCGTTGCTGTCGTGCAGCTCGAGGGTCGGATCAGCCAGGGCACCGCTGACTCCGAACGCCGGTCTCGGCGCGGGCGAATTCGACATCCTGCATGTGACCGGCGACGCCACACTTGGCGGCACTCTGGAGATGCGAGCGAATCCTACAGCGTGTCGGTTTTCATCAGCATCTCAGCGTTCAGTTCGACGAGATCCCGTTAAGGTTCCGAAAAGTATCGACTGCACCCAGCGCGAGCTCCGCGTATGTTGCGTCGCCTTTGGAAGGCATCTGATGGAACCATTCGTCGAAGAGATCGAGACCTACGCGCAGGACATCGTGGATACGGTGCGCGAGCCGCTGCTGATGCTCGACACCGCGTTGCGCGTGCGCAGTGCGAACCGCGCTTTCTACCAGACATTCCAAGTCTCTCCGCATGAGACGGAAAACCGCCTCATCTACGAATTGGGCAACGGGCAATGGGATATCCCGGCGCTGCGGACCCTTTTGGAAGATGTAATTCCGACGAGCTCAGTCTTTAACGACTTCGAGCTCGAGCATACCTTCCCGAGCATTGGCCGGCGCGTGATGCTGCTGAACGGTCGCAAGCTGCGTGCGGGCAGCCATGCGGAGTTGCTCGTGCTCGCGATGGAAGATGTGACCGAGCGGCGACGCTCCGAAGCGGATCTGAAGGCGATCGAGACCTACGCGCAGAACATTGTGGATACGGTGCGCGAGCCGCTCTTGATTCTCGATACGACCTTGCGCGTGCGCTCGGGCAACCGCGCGTTTTACCAGGCCTTTCAGGTCTCTGCCGAAGAGACCGAGAACCAGCTGATCTACGAGTTGGGCAACGGCCAGTGGGACATCCCCAGCCTGCGAACTCTTCTCGAAGACATTGTGCCGAAGAGTTCGGTGTTCAACGACTTTGAACTCGAGCACACCTTTCCCGTGATCGGGCGTCGCGTGATGCTGCTCAACGCCCGCAAGCTCGAGGCGGGGCATCACGGAGAGTTACTCGTCCTGGCGATGGAAGACGTCACCGCGCGCAAACGGGCGGAAGAAGCGCTGCTCAAAGCCGGGGCATTGCAGAGCGCGATTTTCAATAGCGCCAACTTCTCGAGCATCGCGACTGATGAGAAGGGCGTGATTCAGATTTTCAACGTCGGCGCGGAACGCATGCTCGGCTACACGGCTGGCGAAGTGATGAACAAGATCACCCCGGCTGATATCTCTGATCCGCAGGAGGTGATTGCGCGCGCGAAGGCTTTGAGCGCGGAGTTGGGAACGCGGATCGCGCCGGGCTTTGAAGCATTGGTTTTCAAGGCTTCGCGCGGAATCGAGGACATCTATGAGCTGACTTATATCCGGAAGGATGAGAGCCGGTTCCCCGCAATCGTGTCGGTCACTGCGCTGCGCGACGATCAAGGCGAGATCATCGGTTATCTTTTAATCGGGACCGATAACACCGCGCGGAAGCAAGTCGAAGCCGAGCGGCTGCTGCTCGATCAACGCGTGCGCGACCAGCAGTTCTACACGCGCTCGCTGATTGAATCGAACATCGACGCGCTGATCACAACCGATCCGCGTGGCATCATTACCGATGTAAACAAGCAGATGGAGGCGCTCACCGGTTGCACGCGGGACGAGCTAATCGGCGCACCATTCAAAGGCTACTTCACCGATCCGGACCGAGCGGAAGCGGGGATCAAGTTGGTCCTGGGCGAAGGCAAGGTGAGCGACTACGAGCTGACGGCGCGCGCCCGCGACGGCAAGGAAACGGTCGTCTCGTACAACGCGAGCACATTTCACGATCGCGATCGAAAGTTGCAGGGCGTGTTCGCGGCGGCGCGCGATGTGACGGAGCGCAAGCGCTACGAGGAATCGCTCCAGCAGGCGAACCGCGCGAAGAGCGCGTTTCTCGCCAACATGAGCCACGAACTGCGCACGCCGCTTAATGCCATCATGGGCTACTCCGAGATGCTGCAGGAGGAAGCGATCGAACGGAAGTTGGATGGCTTCGGCGCCGACCTCGAGAAGATCAACGGCGCGGGCCGGCACCTGCTCGCGCTCATTAACGACATCCTCGATCTCTCGAAGATCGAAGCCGGGAAAATGGAGCTGTTTCTGGAGAGCTTCGATGTGGCCAATTTGATCGATGAAGTAGCGTCTACCGTCCGGCCAATGGTGGAGAAGAACTCTAACACTCTGCACATCGAGCGCGCGGCGGATTTAGGCGAGATGCACGCCGATCAAACGAAGGTGCGCCAGGGTCTGTTCAATCTTCTCTCGAACGCCGCGAAGTTCACGCA
>JACCZO010000321.1 GCA_013695925.1 Chthoniobacterales bacterium | reverse complement strand
GTCATGAGGCCGAGAACAAAGATATCGATCTGCATCGCGAGCTGCCGCAGCATCACGCCGCCGCCCATGGGGATGGAAGAGAAGAAAAGCTCCTTCCATAGTGGCAGGTCCATCCGCAGCTTCACCTTGGTGTAGAACCGGGCCACGAGGAGGTGATAAAAGTTCCACAGGAGGATGTTGGACAGGAGATGGGCGATGACGAAACCGATCAACCCGGTCCTGAAATAGAGCATGGTGAGGATAAAACCCAAATGCAGGATCTTTTGCAGGATGAAGCCGAGATAGTTCAGCTCGTTATCTTCGAACGCCCGCAGGACGGCGCTATAGCCGGCGCCATGGAAGGTCGCCAGGGTGGCCAACGTCATTAGCACGACCGCGATCTTCATATCGCTGCCGAAGGGCAGGAAGAGGGCGATCACTCCGACAATGAGACCTACGATCAGAGTGATCATCCAGATCAGCCCTGCGGCCGCCCCCGTAATCTTTCCGACACACTCCGGATCCTTGGCGATTTC
This sequence comes from Chthoniobacterales bacterium, assembly GCA_013695925.1. Lineage (GTDB taxonomy): Bacteria > Verrucomicrobiota > Verrucomicrobiia > Chthoniobacterales > UBA10450 > Palsa-1392. The sequence goes on along the minus strand of JACCZO010000321.1, from coordinate 21,685 downwards.
GCGAATCATCATCCGCGGCAGACCGGAATCGGCCACGAGCTGAGCGATCATGCCGAAAGCGAGGACCCATTGATACTTGCCAAACTCCGCCAGACTAACGTGAGGGTTACGGGCAATGGCGATGGTGGTGGCCAAATAAACCAGGCCACCGATGACTCCGGCGGCGACGCCAAGCACAGCGTTCTTGACGATCCGCTGGGATTGCTTCATTGAAACCACTTCCAGGAGCCGCCGGAGGCTTTCTGGAGAGCTGCGTAGAGCATGAGCCGTCGCACCTGGAGGCCATCGAGGGCATCCCGTTTCGCGATGAGACGCAATTCCCTGTCAATCGCCATCAGCGGCGTCGCGATCCCCTGCTCCTGCTGCGAGCCGGTGACCTGCAGGTCGCGGTCGGCTTTGGCGACTTCCTCTTGCAGAGATAGAATGTTCTGACTAAGGACATAGATGCTTTGGTAGATCGTTACGATCTCGAAAGTGATATCATCAGTGACCGCAGCGAGTCGAGCGCGCTCCGCTTGATACTTGGCTAAGCGCGAGCGGGTCGTGGCCTGTTGCGCGCCGAAGTCGAAAATTGGAACATTTACCGAAACTGCACCCGTGTAGACTTCGGCGCCCCCGGGGCTGAAATCGTCGATGTGGACGGCGGAGCCCTGGAGGGTGACTGAAGGATACAAGCGAAACCGTTCCAGCCGATATTCCTGCTGGGCCTGATCGATCACTGCTTTTTGGACCTCCAAGGAGGGATGTTGGCTAAGTGAGGGACCGAGCAAAAGCTCGGCGCTGGGCGGTTCGGGCGGCTCGGGAAGCTCGTTGGAAAGATGGAGTTCGTCCGGCGAATTGAAACCGAGCGCGCGCGAGAGTTCGATTTTCCCGGCGACGGCCTGTTGGCGGAGAATTTTGGCAAGAGTGTTCGCGCCGCTTAGCTGATCCTTCGAGAGTTTGAGATCGATCGGGAGAGTGAGTCCCTGTTTCTCCTGCTCCTGGGTGACATCGACCTGCTGCCCTAGAAGTTTGACTCGTCGTTCCGCGTAACCGGCGCGGTTTTCAGCAGAGACAGTAGTGATGAAGGCGTCGGTAATGCGGGCGATGACGTCTTCCCGTCGGAGGCGGGATGTCCAGGCCAGGTTCCTTCGCCGGGCGAGCTGACTCGCTTCCTGCGGGGCGGTGTTAAGACCCAGGATGCTGCCATCGCGGAAGAGCGGGTAAGACAGGTGAGCCGAGTAAACTTCGACCGCGCCAAGATCAACCGCACGACTTGAATTCACTCCGATGCCGCTGGAATCGCCGACGTTCACGATGGAGAACTTACTTGTCGGACTGCCGCTAAAGAGCTGCGCGGAAGCGATCCCGGTAATTTGCGGGAGGGCCTGGCCACGCGCCGCGCGCGCCGCCTCGGTGGCGGAGGCAACATCGAGCCGGCTGGCCTCGAGGAGGGGACTTTCATTGAGTGCGATCGCGATGCAGTCCTGCAGGCTCAAGGCCCGTGAAGTTGCAACCACCCCGCCCTCCGCGGCCCATGTGAGCGGGGAGGCACAGAGAAGGAGGGTAAGACTAAGAGCAATCCTATTTTTCAAGCGATTTCTCGGTTGTACGAACTTTGTCATTGTTCTTGAGATATAACTGACCCACGGTCACCACCTTTTCGCCCTCTTTCAGACCTTCCCGAACCTCCGTCATGGCATCGACCACGATTCCCGGACGAAACTGACGCAAGGTGGCACGCTGGTCCGAATCGACGACAAAGACAGAGGCTTGTTCGCCGGAAGGATTAGTGATCGCGATACTCGGCACAGCCAGGACGTCCTTGGCGGAACGGCGAATGCGGGCAAACCCGGAAAGACCCGGCTTCAGGCGAAAATCATCGTTTTTAATTTCGACATAGGCGGTGAAGGTGCGGGTCACGGGGTCGATGTTGGGATCAATCTTGAGCACTTTGCCCGTGAAGCGTTCACCGGGGAAGGCGGGGAAGCTTGCTTCCGCCTCCCCTCCCAGCTGGACGCTATGCATCTTATCTTCGCCGATCTTCGCGCCCAGGAGGACATTGTTGAGCGAGCCAAGCTTCAGCACGACCTGGTCGCGATGGGTGTTTTCCCCCGGATTGATAAGACGCTCGAGGACGATGCTGTCGAGCGGCGCGTTTATCTTGACGTGTTCGAGATCGAGTTCCGCCTGGCGCAGAGAGAGAGTCGCCTTGGCGAAAGCTTCCTTTGCATCCGCCAGTGCCATCTCGCTTTTCTCCAACTCAAGGGGCGTGCCCATGTTTTTCTCCTGCAGCGCGGTGTAACGCTCGACCTGGCGCGTCTGGTCCTTAATCTTGATCTTACTCGACTCGACATAAGCGCGGTTGGCTTCCAGCGTGGCCAGGATGAGGCGGTCGTCCGAGCGCACGAGGAGATCTCCCTTCTTCACCACGTCGCCAATCTTGACCGGAACTTCCAGAACTTGCGCGGTTACCTGGCTGGTCAACTGCACCGTCTGTGCCTGTTCGATCGCGCCGCTGCCACCGATTACTTCTTTCAGATCCTGGCGCCGGACAGGGACGGTCTCGACTGGAGCCGGAGCGCCAACCACGCGAGCCCTCGAAGGGCTGGTATTGATGACATGGGTAACCGTTAGGAAGACGAGTAATCCGAGGATTCCGCAGATAGCGAGGAAGATGATCCAGTGTGAGCGCTTCATTTGTGGTGTGGAAGTTTGCTGAGGGTAAGAGCCACCGCTTGTGGGGCGCGTCGGAGAACCGGCCATTTCATTTTTCGTGTCCATAATGGGTTATTTGAAAGCCGTCCAGTGGGCGGATTTGCACCGTTCATATGCGGCAACGCAACGATTGTCGATAGCAAACCAAGGGGCTATGTCCCAGGGCGAAGGGCGGGGAGTAAAGTTGCCAGAATCGGGTGCGCACACGATTAGGTTAGTGCTCCACTACCGCGGGGGCAGGTGACTCATTCAGATGTGCCGAAGTGGCTGGCGCGCCAAGTAGCTGATCGTAGATCCGCACGATCTGGCGGCAGATTTGCCGCCAATCGAAGTCAGCCAGGACAGTGGCACGGCCGTTGGCTGCCAATTCGGCAGCAAGCTTGCGGTCCTGCAAGAGGGTGACGATTCCGCGGCCGAGCGCTTCGTAATCGTGGTTCGGGACAATGAAAGCGTCGTGCATATGGCGGACACCCTTGGCACCGCCGGCGAAAGAGACGACTGGTTTGCCGGCCAGCATATAATTCAACAGCTTGACCGGGTGCCCCGGACACTCCGGGCGAGGCACGACCGTAACGTCAGCGAGGGCGAGGTAGCTGGGCAGATCAGCCAGCGCGTGCGGCGCGATCCAGATAATGGAGGGAGAAATCCCAAGCTGATCGGCGAGCGCCTTGTGTTCTTTTTCGTGGGTCGGATTAACAAGCGGACTAACGATGAGCAAAAGGGCGTCGGGTTGCACCTGCAAAGCAACCGCAAAAGCGCGGAGCAGGTAATCGATCCGCTGAAAGGCGTTCAAGACGCCGGTATACATTACGATAGGCTGCGCGTTGAGCTTGTATTGCTGGCGAAATTTCTCCGGGTCCGAATGATCGAACATCTCCGGTTCGATGCCGGCCGGCACCATGTCGACCTTGCTCGCCGGGATTCTATGATCGAGGAACCAATCTTTTAGTTCCGGCGAAACCGCTGTGATGTGATTGGGAAAGATTGGAATAAACCAATCCAAGGCGCGCGCGATACCGTGGGCCAGAAAGGCAGGTCGAATAAACCGATAACCGGCCAGCTCATCAGACATGAGGTTGACCGCGTTGTAGAGAAGCGGTCGACCAGTCAGCCACTTGGCCATGATTCCGACGAGGGCGCCTTCGTAGTTATGGGCGTGAATGATATCTATCTGCTCCTCGCGAATGACTCGACAGAGGAGGCGCAGAAGCTGAAAATCGAGGACAAACTTATCCGCCGACGGACCGACCTTGGCATTGTGCTCCTGGCGAAAGGGCGCTGTTCGATGCACCTTGGCGCGACGAACGCGGATGTCTTCCTGACCAATCGGATAAGTCACGATGTGAACGTTGTGGCCCATGTCGGACAGCGTGTCAGACATCTCGCGGATGCTCGCAGCCGAGCCATGGTTGGCCGGGAACGGACAAGCCGCGACCATAGCGACTGAGTAGCCGTCCTTCCTGGTGCGAGCGTTATGGGCGGGGTTGGTCACTGAACAGTGGTGGCAGGAGTCTTTGCGCTCACGGGCACAATCGGATTTTTTAGATACTGACTGGTCGCTTCGCGTGAAATGACGCGGGCCGGGACCCCGAAGACGGTGGCTCCGCTGGGAACATCAGTCACCACCACGGAGTTAGCGCTGACGACGACGTTGTCGCCGATGGTTACTGCTCCGACTACCTTGCAACCCGCGCCGAAGTAACAGTTGTTACCAATCGTTGCCCGGCCGACGCCGCGGACGTTCATGATGCTGGCGCCTTGGTTGAGAGTGCAGCTATGGCCGATCTCGTTCGCCAAGACGAGAATGCCACAGAAGTTATGGATCACCAATCCGGGACCGATTTCGTTTTCGCGCGCGATATGGATCCCGGTGACCGCCATGCAGAAGACGTTGATGAACAAATAGAGCGTGATCAGGATTTGCCGGATGATCGGGATCTTGACCGTGTAAGCCCAGGAGCCAAATCGATAAACGACGACCGCAAAGGTACCGAATTCAAGGAAGGGCGTGATGCGCTTGCGGAAGAAAGTTTGATCTTCCGGACGGACGCCAAAACCTCGCATCTTGCGATCGAGATCAGCACGAATGAGTTCAAACATAAGATTACTTTCTCTGGAAATTATTCGAGGTAGCCAAGAGCTTGCAAGCGCTCTTCGACCTTGGCCGATTCTTCATCGGTATAGCCACTGGGCCGGTCGGCGCCTGAGGTGCCGGAGGCCGCACCGGATTGCACAGAATTTTGCGCCAGGAACTCCGGCCGGAAGGCATCGGTCAGGACAGTCCCATCCATGTCTTCGGGAACGGAAACGCCGAGGAGATGCAGGATGGTGGGAGCAACGTCGATGAGGTGCGAATTTTCAATCTCGGCACCCGTCTTCAGGGCAGGCGCGCGTGCTACAATGATGCCCTGCAGCCGATGAGTCCCGCCCCACTCGGAGCTAGCGGTGGGTTTGTGTTCGCGAATGACAAGGGCCGGTTTGTCAGTATCTTCCGGGAAACTCGGCTGCGTCGAAAAGAGACTGTTCTCGCTCCACCAATCCAGCACCAGATCCGCGCCTTCATTGGCAAAGGGGCCATGAAAAATCTCGTCGCGCCGATAGACTCGCTTGATGACCGGCTGCCCATCGCGCGGATCTTTCAGCTCCGCGAGCTTCGCAATGATGAGGTTAACCAAGGCATCGTAGTCCGCCGGTTCGACGATTCCCTCTGGCTTGAGTCCCTTTAGGTTGATCCAGATGCTCGGCGGTGAAGCCAGGACTTCGCTGCAATAGGCCTTGGTCCGACTCCAATCGATGCTGGTGAATGACGAGTAGGCCATTTCGGTCTTCTGCAGCATCTTGGGGAAGAGAAGGGCGAGACGACTTTTCTGGCGCGAGGAGAGAGTACCGCGGGCGAGTGAAAACCCTAAACGCAGTAACTTGTTAGCCAGGGTGCGCAAACCGGAAGCCGCCTTTTCGTGGTAATGGAGGAGACCGAGCTGGGCGAGGTAACGGTTAAGGAAGATGGTCCGGTCAACCACCGGCCCTCCGCCGTGATCGGAAACGACAAAGACGGCCGTTTCAGGCGGAAGGCGATCGATGATCTGCCCCGCAGCGGCATCGAGCCGTTCATACACTTTGCGCACCGCGTCGCCAAACTTCGGCGCCAGCTCAGGGTCATGGATGAAGTGATTCTTATCCATGTGTTGCCAGAAGTAGTGCTGGACGGTGTCGATCGACATAAAAACAAACATCATCACGTCCTGCGGATGGTTTTCGAGCAGGTAGAGGGCGGCTTTTGTCCACTGTTGATCGAGCTGTTCCATTTCGGCGAGCACCTGATAGCGCCGCTCGTCGGTCGTCATCGCGCCGAGGAAGCGAAGATCGAGTTGGATCTCGCCCAGGTGCGTGAACAATTCGTCCCGTAATTCCGGAGGATGAATAAAGGGGCTCGATTCGGAGGGCGTATCCATCCCGGAAATTTGAAAGCCATTTAGCGGCTCGGGTGGATAGGTGAACGGGATGTTCATCGTGCCGACCGAGTAGCCCGCGTTGTTCAGAAGTTTCCAAACAGTCGGCGAGCGGCGCGAGGTCGCATTCGCGTAATTCATCGCGTAACCGCCGTGCTCGGTCTCGACGAAATGGAAGATGCCATGTTTCCCAGGATTCTTGCCGGTCATGAACGAAGTCCAGGCCGGCGGAGTGATCGGTGGTAAGACCGAGTCGAGCGAACCGGAGACGCCGTCCTTCATGAGCCGGGCCAAGTTCGGCATGCTCCCCTCCGCCATCCACGGCCGGATGACGGTCCAGGTGGCGGAATCCAAGCCGATAACGACTGCCTTTGGAACCGTCTTCACGTGGCGACGAGGTTACCTGCCCCGGGAGCGGGCGTAAAGGGCTGACCGGAAATCGTAATGATCATTTGTAGACCCGCCAGGTTTGCATTCCCACCGGGTCGAACCGGAAATCGGTCACCGACGTCCCCAGTGCGCTGAGGCGCTCCCGGACGATGTGCCGTTTGTTGAAAGGACAATAGAGCAAAAGGTGGCCCCCGCCGCCGGCTCCCGTAATTTTGCCGCCGATGGCGCCGGCTTTGCGCGCTTCGTCGTAGAGCTCGTCAATGCGCGGAGTAGTGATGCCCTTAGCCATCTGCTGCTTTTGCAGCCAGCCCTCGTGCAGCATCTCGCCAAAGCGATCGAGGTCGCTGGCGAGGAGGGCCTTTTTCATCTCGTAGGCGATCGCTTTTACCTGGTCCATGGCCGCCAGCGGCGCCGCCTCTTTATTTTTCGCGCTCTCCATCTGGCTGCCGATGATCGGCTGCGACTCGCGGCTGCCGGTGAAGCAAAGGATGAGGTTGTATTCGAGTTCGTTGATCAGGTATTCGCTTAAGCGCAGCGGCGTGACGACGACCTCTTCGCCTCGGAACTCCATGAAATTAAATCCGCCAAAGGCAGCGGCCCACTGATCCTGCCGGCCACCCTTGATGCCGACGTCGTTGCGCTCGATGTCGTAAGCCAACTGCGCCATTCCAGTCGAAGTGATGGGCAAACCGAGCAGCTCCCGGAAGAGGCCGATCAACGCGATGGTGAATGTGGAAGAGCTGCCAAGCCCGGACCCGGGGGGCGCGTCGGCGTGCACGAACAGGTCGAAGCCGTCTGTCCGAAATTTGTCGAGCTCGAAGCGCTTCAGGACGCCTTTCACCAGATCCATCTGGCCGTCGAACTCGAAATGTTCCTCCTGCGTCCAATAAACGACCGTCCCGTAATCGAAGGAGCGAAATCCGATCGAGCGCTCCGACTTTGGAACGAGCGTGCCGTAGACATACCGCGAGATGGTGGCGTTGAGCACGCAGCCTCCATACGTGTCCGCGTAGGGCGAGACGTCGGTTCCGCCGCCACCGAAGCTTAAGCGGAGCGGGGTCCGCGCGCGCACCATCTTGATTTGGCTGAAAAAATTCTTCGGCGGCGGAGTCATTTTCGAACGCGTGGCGTTGGCCTTAACCGACGAGTGATTTGCCCTCCATGTCTTGGGGGATGGCGAGGCCCAGAATTTCCAGCACCGTCGGCGCCACATCGGTGATTTGCGCGCCTTGAAGCTGACGCGACCCCGAAGCGCCGCCAGCCGGCCGCCATAGGATCATGCCGTTGTGCGCGTGGTTTGCGCCATCAGGCCCCGTGTCGTTTTCAAAGGTATGCAGCTTGCCGCCGCCGATCGTCCCGACCGATCGCCAATAAAGATCTCCGAAATAAACAATCAGATCGGGCGCCACGCCGCGCACTTCCTTATAAAGTTCTTCCGGCCGAAACACCTGTGTGCCAATGTCGCGGCCGTTTTCGTCCGGGATGGATTTGAGTCCGGCGATCAATTCGTCGCGCACCTTTTCGTAATCTTCCGGAGCGATCGTGCCTTCCGGTTCCCGCCCGGCGACGTTCAGAAACACGCGTGCGTAATAGCCGCCGTCGCCCCACGCCTTGGTCCGCGGCCAATCAATCTTGACTTTGGAAAGCGGAACGGCGCCGGCCGGGTTTTCCTTTAGCGCGAGATAGCCGTTGGCCATCAGCCATTCGTTGACGCAAATGCCGCCGTCCATTCGCTTCGCGCCGTGATCGGAGACGATGAGCACATCAGTCTGTTCGTCGGCAAACTTCAATAGCTCGCCAATCTCACGATCGACTTCCTTGTAGTAGTCGTGGATCGCGGTTTCGAGCTTGTTCCCCTTTTCGTAAAAGCGATGCGCGGGATCCATGTTGTCCCAGAGCGCGTGATGGATTCGGTCGGTTCCCATCTCCACCATGATGAAATAATCCCAATCGTCCTTGGCCAGGAGGTGGCGCGCGAGTTGGAAACGCTTCTTGGTCATCTCGTAAATGTCGGCGAGGATCTTCTCTTTGTTCCCGGAGCGGAAATCGCGCACATCAAGAATGTACTCGCCGACCACACGCTCGATCTCCTGTTTGAAAGCGGGCGGGTGAGTGTATTCGCAGGAAATGTCGGGTGTGAGGAAATCGGTCACCATCGTGCCGTTAAGCGGCTTTGGCGGATAGGTGCCGGGGACGCCGATGACGATCGAGCGCTTGCCTCGCTGCGAGAGAATTTCCCAGAGCCGATCTTCCTTAATCGCGAGCGAATTGGCGATCGAATAGCGATCATAGGAATGGTCGGCCCGATTGCGAAATCCATAAACGCCGAGGCGCCCCGGACTTTTGGAGGACATCATGACAGACCAGGCCGGGACCGTTATCGGCGGATCGCAAGAGCGGAGTTCGCCATGCAGTCCCTGTTCGTAGAGTGCTTTTATATTCGGCAGATCATCCAGCCAGCGATCGAAGACCAATTCCGGCGCTGCGCAATCGAGCCCGATGACCATGACGCGCCGGCGCGAACCGTTGCTGGACGCAGCCGGCGTTTCGCTCGGTTTTTCCGCGGTTGATCGGCGGGCGAAAAGGCTTTTTAACATGATGGCGTAACGGGGGTGAGGTTAGCAGATGGCGCGCCAGCATGCATGCATTGGAACTCCGTCAAAGTAGAAGGTTTACCCTTCCGACTTGGGAACGTGAGTTGAGTCTGATGATCGATAGAAGGCATGAGAGATAGCGACGCTCGCGGAAGCTGGGAGAGCTCCCGGAATAAACTCGGCTCTACCCGGTTACACAGTGTTGCCTACAGTCCGGACTATTTCGCGCAGAATCCCCGAAATTAAAGCCTGATTGGCTCGCGCTACTCGGCAAAGCAGCGGTTCCGCGCGGTAGCCGATCTCGCCGGATCGACCGCCAGCCGGCTGGCCAGCACGGTCGAGCCACCTGGGGCCGTGTCACAGCCATTTTCCTCGCGATAGGTACCTGTTTCAGCGAGCGGAGCCTCGGTTCGGAAAAGTCCCGGCTGTTCATGGGTCACGTTGCGGAGTTGTCCCCAAAGCCGGAACAGTTCCTTGAATGCTTTCGCGATGACCTTCAGGTTTGCGCCCGAAGGTTTCCCGGCCCGCCGCGGATAGTGACTCACTTTCACTTCGTGAATACGCATTCCGAAGCTGTTGGCCTGGGCCAAAATCTCCGTGTTGACCATCGCGCCGACGGAACGGATCTGCACCCGGTCGAAAACCGAGCGCTGAAAAATCTTAAAGGCGCAATCGATATCGCGTACTTTCACCCCCAAGACCATGCGGACGAGTGTGCGCCAACCCCAGGCATTGATGAGGCGATGCGGCGGGTCCTGCCGTTTGGCGCGGTAACCGGTCACGATCTCGTAGTGGCTTGCCCAATCAATCAGGTTTTCGAGCTCCTGAAGATCGAATTGTCCGTCGGAATCGGTGAAGAAAATGTATTCCAGGCGAGCGGCCAGAATCCCGCTTTTGAGAGCGGCTCCGTAACCACGATTCTCAACGTGGTGAATGGCTCGAACTTCCGGGTATTGCGCGGCGAGTTCATCGCAGATCGGAGTTGTGGCATCCCGGCTGCCATCGTTCACCAGAATAATTTCCCAGGTTTGGGCCAATTTCGGAAGCACCAGCCGGGCAGCCTCTACGGTATAGCGGATGTTGGCCTCTTCGTTAAAGGCGGGGAAGATGACGGAAAGGGTTACGGGAACAGCCGACTTCCTCTCGTTGATCGTTTCGCGTTCGTTCTCTGCGCTGGATAGTTCTCTCATTGACGTGGATGGTAGGTGCTAACTCCGGCTGGAGTTTATGAAGTTTAGTGAATCTTGTATAGCGATATTTGGCGCTCCACTCACTCTATCGGGCGTCCTCTACGCCTTGCGGGCACAAAACACACCCGCGCTGTTTCGATCAATTTCCGGGGAGCGGTGACTCCTTCCGTCATAGGCCGAAGAACCAACGCTCTTCGCAGGGCTGTGTCCTCCATTGGTTTAGCGAAGTTCAGTTCTACGACAGGAACGGCCCGGAGAGCAAGCAAAATGATATCTCCGTCATATTTTTCGCCGGCTCTCCAGGAATCGCGAATGCTGCATTATCGTTTGCAACTCCGGGTGGCAGATTGTATCGGCAGCCAGATTTTTGACGCCCATCTTCAGGAGAAAACCATGGCCGACGTTACCCATCATCTACAGGAATCGATTCGCGCAGCCTGCGAGACGTTTGAGTCGCTGAAAGAGCTTGCGCAGCCAGTCGCACAGACAGCCGATGCGATGGTGGAATGCCTTTGCGCGGGGCGAAAGTTGCTCGTCTGCGGGAACGGCGGCAGCGCGGCCGACGGCGCGGATTTTTCGGCCGAGTTCGGTTGCCGTTTTATCACTGACCGGCGCCCTTACCCCGCGCTCAATCTCGCGCAAGGCGGTAGCCTGATGAGCGCGATCGGCAACGATTACGGCTACGACGAAGTCTTCGCCCGGCAGGTCGCCGGCCTCGGGCAGGAGGGCGACGTCCTGGTTGCGATCACCACGAGTGGCAACTCGAAGAATATCTTGCGCGCGCTGGAGGAAGGCAAGGCTCGCGGCCTAACGACAGTGGCGTTGCTCGGCCGCGATGGCGGGCCGGCTAAAGGGATGGCGGAAATCGAGCTCCTGGTTCGAAGCGAAACGACGGCGCGGATTCAAGAAGCGCACAAGTTTCTCCTCCATGTCATTTGCGGCCTGGTTGACGCCCGGCTCCCCAAGGCCTGACCGGTTGCGTCAGTGCTCTTCCCCGACGAGCAGATTTCGAATCGCTTCATCGAGCCGCTCGAAGTTTATCGGCTTCGTGAGGTGCTCGGAAAAACCGGCGGCGTGTGCCTGGTTGATGTCGTTTTCCATTCCGAATCCGCTCAGCGCAATCCCGCGGAGCGAGTTGGTCGCGCGCAACTCTTTCATTAGCTCATAGCCGCTGCGGTCGGGCAGGCCGATGTCGCTGATCAGGAGATCGAATTTTTCGGACTGTGCTTTGGCAATCGCCTGGTCGGCGGTGTGCGCCAGGGTGATGCGATAGCCCTTGCGTTCGAGCAGCATTTTCATCCCGAGACAGGTGTCGTGATGATCGTCCACGACGAGGAGATGTCCTTTGGGTGCGGAAGTTTTCCCCTCGGTGTCGGGGCGTCTGGACGGTACGACCGGTTGCGATTCAATCGGCGCGGGCACGGTGTTCAGGATAACGATAAAGGTCGAGCCCTCGTCCGAGCCGTCGCTTTCCGCGGAAAGCGTGCCGCCGTGCGCTCTCACCATTGCCTTGGAAATGGCCAAGCCGAGGCCGAGGCCGCCAAACTTGCGGGTAATCGAACTTTGCCCCTGCTCGAAGGCATTGAAAATTTTCGTGATCTTCTCTCGGGCGATTCCGATTCCCGTGTCGGTCGTCTGGATCATGATCCGGTCGTCGTCCAGGTTGCTCGTTTCGACCGTGATCTTTCCCCCTTGCGGGGTGAACTTCACGCCGTTTTTGATCAGGTTCCAAAAGACCTGCTGGAGCCGCGCTGGATCGCCGTTGACGTAGTCGCTCGTGGCCTTGAGCCGAAACTCGAATTCGAGTTTTTTTTGCGAAAGATCTTCGCGGCAAATCTCGTAGGCGCGCTGCAGCGTCTCGTGAACGGAGGTCACTTCAAAACTGAGCTGCAGCTTTCCTTTCGCGATCCGCGTGATGTCGAGCAGGTCGTCGATCAAACGCGCTTCCAGTTCCACGTTGCGCCGAATGACGGCGAGCGGCTGGCGCACGTTCGCGTCGTCCGGGGCGCGCGCTTCCAGCTCGCCGACCATGGCGATGACGGGGGAGAGCGGATTACGCAATTCGTGCGAGAGCAGAGCGAGGAACTGGTCCTTGGCGGCGTTGGCCGAGATTAATTCCTGGCGCAGGCGGACGTCGCGCGTTTTGTCTTCGACGAGGAAAAGCACTCCTTGCACAGTCTGTTTGGAATCCTGCAGGCGAAGCAGATTCACGTTTACGAAATTGGTTGTCCCAGCGCGGTCGACGAGCGGCTGTTCGACCAGCTGAAAGGGCGTTCCGAAGGTGAGTACCTTCTCGATCGCTTCGGGCGGCGCGATGTTTACTTCCTGGTAAGTCGCCTCACTCATTTCTTTTTCGGGCGGGAGATGGCCGAGCCGCCGCGCCATTTGCCCGAAAGCGTCGTTCGCCTGGAGAAATTTTCCGGTCTCCGGATCGACCAGTGCGATGCCGCTCGGCATGTTGGCCAGGATCTTGTCGTTGAAGATAACTTCCCGCTCGATCCGGGCGGCGGCTTCTCGTTGCCGCCGATAAAATTTGCTGGCCAGCCAGGCAATGATGCCCGTCACCAAGATCAGCCAGGTGGCGAGAATGGTCATTCGTTCGAGGAGATCGGTGACCGGCTCGTAGGCGACGGCCCGCGGCTGTTCGACCCACGTGATCCAACCGGTCGATTCGATGGGCGCCCAGGAATAGAGCCTTTCCTGTCGCAAAATGTTTCTGCTCTTGTTCGAGCGCACATCGTTGATCAGCGTCTTCTCAGCCTCGGAGGTTTGGCCCAGGCTTGGCTTGAAATCGTTGGCGAACAAGGCCGTGCCCTTTTGGTCGACAATCTGGCACTTTGACTGATCGGCCAGATCGATCAGGGAGAGCCGGCGCCCGATGCGTTCGACCAAAACCGAGACGCCGATGAATCCAACCGGCGTCCCGTCAGGTCCTCGAATCGCGCTCACCAGATCGGTCGCCAGGCGGCCGTCTGATAAGCGCGGATGGACGGGCGAGACGTAGTAGCCCTGGATCGTTCGTGCCGCCGCGAGCCATGATTTTGAGATCCGATCGTCCAGCATCCTTGCCGGATCGTCCGGGATCGAGGCGATCAGGCGTCCGTCGGCCGTGGCGATAAACATGCCGTCGATCCGCGGATGGGTGAAGTAGGTCTCCTGGAGCCAGGTTTTTGCCGCCACGTCGGGATAACGAGCGCTAAAGATTCTCGCGACCGGCGGGTAGGTTTGATAGAAGGAAGTGATCTCGCCGCTGCGCGCGAGATCGTCGCCCACGAGACGGGCGACGAGTTGGACAAAGTTCTGGCGATCGCGCTGGATTTTCGATTCGAGGGTCTTGGTCAGGATCGTGTACGAGACCACCAGCATCAGAATCGACGGCACCCAACCCGCGATCAGGATGGCGATAACGATGTTGAGGCGCTCAAAACGGCCGCGAGGCCGGCGCCGCACTTTGTCTTGGTCTTGCACGGTTTTATCCGACTGCCCGATCAGTTTTCGGCTGCTTCGTGGGGGAAGCAACTGACGATTTGCAGCGCCATCCGCCTCAAACTCTTCAGTCGCCACCAGCGGGGCCGATGAAATCCTTTGGCTTCCTTCCCGGTGAACTAAATTCGAGGCTCAGGCCTGAGCCGCTTGCTTTGGCCGGCAATTTGTCGCCATCGTCCCCCGGTGGCACCCGGTTTTGTCGCTGCGGGTTCGAGCCGAGATTTGATTTGACGCAACACGCGGAAGCGGCATCATGTCGCCTCTGTCCCGCCTTAACCGGCGGCACCGTTTAGCAGTCATATGGGAGGAAGCGTTGTGGATGTAGTCTGGACGTTCTGTTACCTGAGTGTCCTCATCGGTCTCTCTGGTTACGGATTGCACCGCTATTTTATTGTCTACCTGTTCCTGAAAAACCGGAAGCGCCCGCCGCAGCCGCAGGATCATTTCGCTCAGCTCCCCGTCATCACGGTGCAGTTGCCGCTCTTCAACGAAATCTATGTCGTGGAGCGCCTCCTCAAATCGGTCAGCGAACTCGATTACCCGAAGGAGCTTCTGCAGATTCAGGTGCTCGACGATTCGACCGACGAGACTCGAGAGGTGACCGCTTCCTGCACGGGTCGACTGCAGGAGCGCGGCTTCGACGTGGAGTTGCTCCATCGCACTGATCGCACCGGTTATAAGGCTGGTGCGCTCGAGGCCGGCCTGGCCACCGCCCGCGGGGATTTCGTTTGCATCCTCGACGCCGACTTTGTCCCGCAACCCGAGCTGCTCAAATCGACCGTTCATTTTTTCACCGATCCGAAGGTCGGGATGATCCAGACCCGCTGGGGCCACATCAATCGCGGCTACTCACTTCTCACTCGCGTGCAGGCAATGTTTCTTGACGGCCATCTCCTTCTGGAGCAGGTCGCGCGCAGCCGGAGCGGACGTTTCTTTAATTTCAACGGCACCGCCGGCCTTTGGCGCAAATCTTGCATCGCTCAATCGGGTGGTTGGCAACATGACACGCTTACCGAGGATCTCGATCTCAGCTACCGCGCGCAACTGGCGGGCTGGAAGTTCGTTTTCCTGAATGATGTCGTGACGCCGGCCGAATTGCCGGTCGACATGAATGGTTTCAAATCGCAGCAGCATCGCTGGACCAAGGGTTCGATCCAGACGTGCAAGAAATTGCTCCCCCGCATCTGGCGCAGTCCGCTGCCCTTGCCGATCAAGATCGAAGCGACCGGCCACCTCACCTCGAACTTTGCCTATCTCCTCCTCGCCTGTCTCTGCGTGCTCCTCCATCCTTCGACCGGCGGCCCGCAATCCGGCTGGCTACGGATGTTCCTGCTCGATGTCCCGATTTTCCTCACCGCTTCGCTCTCGGTCGCGGTCTTCTATATTTGCGCGCAGCGCGAACTTCATCCCCGCACCTGGATGAAGGAGATTCTCCTCCTCCCGGCCTTGATCGCGCTCGGCGTCGGCCTCTCGATCAATAATGCGCGGGCCGTCCTCGAAGCGGTCTTTAATCACGAGTCGGAATTCAAGCGCACTCCGAAATATGGAATCGAGAAAAAATCGCAGGCCTGGCGTTCCTGCCGCTACATGCCACTCAGGTCGTTCCTCCCGCTGGTCGAGGTCGCCTTCGCGATTTATTTCAGCTACTTCGTTTGGCACGCCTTCGTGCACGGTCAGTATTTGACCCTGCCGTTTCTGATCATGTTTCAGACCGGGTTTCTTTACGTCGCCCTCTGCTCACTTGCGCAATGGCTGCCTCGTTTTAGTTTCCCCGCGCCGCGACCGGTTGCATTTCCGGCGTGACAATCTTTACCCAACCCGAGTAACAATGTCGCCCGTGCTTTTCCGTCTCGGCTTTTTGGCCTGTCTTTTCCTCTCCGCCGCTCTCGTTAGGCTGGACGCCGGCACCGAGACCGTCGTCCCACCGCGTGTCATTATCAGCGTCAAGGATCAGAAATTGATGGTGATCGAGGACGGGAAGCGGGCCGCGGTCTATCCGGTCTCGACCTCAAAGTTCGGGCTCGGCGATCGCTGGGGAAGCATGGCGACGCCGTTAGGTTGGTTGCAGGTCGCGGAAAAGATCGGCGGCCACGCGCCTTCCGGGGCCGTTTTTCGCAAACGCCGTTTTACGGGCGAAATCCTGCCGCCTAACGCTCCCGGACGCGACCCGATTGTGACTCGCATCATCTGGCTGCGCGGCCTCGAGTCGACGAATACGAACGCTTTTAATCGCTGCATTTACATCCACGGCACACCCGAGGAAAAGATCATCGGCCGACCGGCCAGCTACGGTTGCGTGCGGATGTGCTCGAAGGACGTGACGGAAGTCTACGCGCAGATTCAGATCGGCGCGCTCGTCAAGATTATTCCCGATTCGCTGCCCAAGCTGCCCAAACTGAAGTCCTCGCCTAACAAAGTGATCTTCACCACAGAGGCGAAAGCCATCCCGGCGGTGAAATCGGCCGCGACCGGTCACGGCGCGACAAGCCGGAAGCGCGTTTCCTCGGCCGCCAAAGCGCGCGCCAGCGGCGACGCCTAACGACGCTTCTTCCCGGCTCCGGGAAATTCGCCTCCTTTCGCACGGGTTTGACCCTGCCTTGCGGTTTTCTATACTGCAAGTCCCCCCGTAGTCTTTACCGGAGCAATCATTATGGCACTCACAATTGGCAGCAAAGCACCTGATTTCACCCTTCCCACCAAAACCGCTGACGGACCGCGTCCGGTTCGGCTGAGCGAGAATTTCGGGAGCAGAAACACCCTCCTCCTTTTCTTCCCGATGGCCTTCACCGGTACCTGCACGACCGAAATGTGCGGAGTTGGCAACGGCTTGCGCGAATACGGCGATCTCAATTGTGAAGTTTACGGGATCAGCGGCGACAACCCTTTCTCGCAGGAAGCCTGGGCGCAGAAAGAAAAGATCAACGTCACGCTTCTGAGCGATTACGAGCACAAGGTCGCTAACGATTACGGTGTCGCCTACGATTCCTTCCTGCCGCAGCTCAACCTCGGGTTCGCCGGCGTGGCCAAGCGCTCTGCCTTCATTATCGATCGCGACGGCGTGATCCAGTACGCGGAGGTGCACGACGATGCCCGGGAGCTACCCGATTTCGACAAGATCAAAGCCCGGCTCGGGGAATTGCAATAATGCCTAACGAGTTCAGTACGCTCCGGCAATTCGACGCCGGCTCCGGGCGCAAAGCGTGGTTCCACTCCCTTCCGGCCCTCGAGGAGCAAGGCATCGGCCGGATCTCCCGCCTGCCGATCTGCATCCGGATCGTGCTCGAGTCGGTCGTGCGAAATTGCGACGGAAAAAAAGTCCGCCGGAAAGATGTCGAGACCCTCGCCAGCTGGAACGCCAAATCGCCGGCTAACGAAGAGGTTCCCTTCGTCGTCGCTCGCATCGTTCTGCAGGATTTTACCGGGGTTCCGCTGGTCGTCGATCTCGCCGCCATGCGCAGCGCGGTGCAGCGGCTGGGCGGCGATCCGAAAATCATCGAGCCACTCGTGCCGGTCGACCTTGTCGTCGATCACTCCGTGCAGGTCGATTTCGCCGGTTCCGCCATTGCCCTCAAGCTGAACATGGACATGGAATTCAAACGCAACCGCGAGCGTTACGAATTTCTCAAGTGGGGCCAGCAGGCGTTCAAGACCTTCGGCCTCGTCCCGCCCGGCATCGGCATCGTGCACCAGGTGAATCTAGAATATCTCGCCAAGGGTGTTCTCAGCTCTCAACTCTCAACTAACAACTCTCAACTCTTCTACCCCGACACGTTGGTCGGCACCGATTCGCACACCACCATGATCAATGGCCTCGGAGTGGTCGGCTGGGGCGTCGGCGGAATTGAAGCCGAGGCCGGCATGCTCGGTCAGCCCGTTTATTTTTTAACGCCCGAAGTCGTCGGCGTGCACATGACCGGCTCGCTCCGCGAAGGCGTGACCGCGACCGACCTCGCGCTCCACATCACGCAAATGCTGCGCGCCCAGAAAGTGGTCGGGAAGTTTGTTGAATTTTACGGCGAAGGTGCCGCCTCATTGCCGCTGCCGGATCGCGCCACGATCGGCAACATGTCGCCCGAGTACGGCGCCACGATGGGCTATTTCCCGGTCGACGCGGAATCGGTCACCTACCTGCGCGCGACGGGCCGCACTGACGAACAATGCAGCGCGTTCGAAGCTTACTTCCGCGCGCAAAAAATGTTCGGCATGCCGAAAAAAGGCGACATCGATTACAGCGTGGATCTCGAACTGGATCTCGGCGTCGTCCAGCCCAGCGTGGCTGGCCCGAAGCGGCCGCAGGATCGGATCGACCTGCCCGAACTCGGGAGCGCGTTTCGTTCTCTGTTGACCAAATCCGTCCCTGATGGCGGCTATGGAAAAGCTGGGGATCTCGGTGCTCGTCATCCGGTTCATCTCAATGGCTCGGCGCCCGAAACCGAAGAGATGGTATCTACCGACGTGGGCGACTCCGGCATCGAGCCAGGCGACCAACAGAATAAAGTCGAGATGGTCTCAAACCGCCCCACGCCCGATCCTGGTGACGAAATCGAGGCCGAGGACGGCGAAGTGTTTCCCCGGGGTGAAAGCCAGATCGGCCACGGCAGCGTGCTCATCGCCGCCATTACCAGTTGCACCAACACGAGCAACCCGAGCGTCATGCTCGCTGCCGGCCTGCTCGCGAAAAAAGCGGTCGAGCGTGGCCTCACGATCGACCCTTCGGTCAAGACCTCGCTCGCGCCCGGTTCGCGCGTTGTCTCCGATTACCTCGACAAGACCGGTCTCCAGAAATATCTCGACCAGCTCGGGTTCAACATCGTCGGCTACGGCTGCACGACCTGCATCGGCAACTCCGGCCCGCTGCATCCCAGGATCGAGAAAGCGATCGCTGAGCACGACCTGATCGCGGCCTCGGTCCTTTCCGGGAATCGCAATTTCGAGGCGCGCGTGCACCAGAACATCAAGGCCAACTTCCTCATGTCGCCGCCGCTCGTGGTGGCCTTCGCGCTCGCCGGCCGGGTCGATCTCGACCTGAACAAGGAGCCGCTCGGCCAGGACAAAGATGGTCGGGACGTTTTCCTGAAGGATCTCTGGCCGTCGTTAGCCGAGATTCGCGAAATGATGAAGTCTGCACTTGCCCCGGAGATCTTTCGCCGGCTCTACCGCGACTTCGCCGACCAGAATCCGAAGTGGAACGAAATCTCCTCCAGCACCGGCGAGGTTTACCAGTGGGATGAGAAGAGCGATTACATCCACGACCCGCCCTTCTTCGCCGATTTCTCGATGGAGGTCGGTGGGATCGAAGACATTCGCGGAGCGCACCCGTTAGGCATTTTTGGCGATTCGGTTACAACCGATCACATTTCGCCGGCTGGCGCGATCAAGGCCAACTCGCCTGCCGGGAAATATCTCCAGGGGCGCGGGATCAAGCCGGAGGATTTCAACAGCTACGGCAGCCGGCGCGGCAACGATCTCGTTATGACTCGCGGCACTTTCGCCAACGTCCGGATCAAGAATCTTATGGTCCCGGGCGTGGAAGGCGGCGTCACGAAATTTTTTGGCGACGGCAAAACCGAGGGCGAGCAGATGTCGATCTTCGACGCGGCCATGAAATACGCCGACACGAAGACGCCCCTCGTCATCCTCGCGGGCCACGAATACGGCACCGGATCGAGTCGCGACTGGGCGGCGAAAGGAACCCGGTTATTGGGCGTGAAAGCAGTCGTGGCCGCGAGCTACGAGCGCATCCATCGCTCCAACCTGGTCGGGATGGGCGTGCTCCCGCTCCAATTCCAGGAAGGGACCAACGCGCAATCGCTCGGCCTCGACGGCTCGGAGACCTACAGCGTTACCGGCCTTTCGGAAACCATCCAGCCGGGACAAACGCTCAACCTCGAGATCAGGCGGGCCAACGGCAAAACCGAGATAGTGCCGGTCAAACTGCGGATCGATACCCCGATCGAGATCGACTATTACCGGCACGGCGGCATTTTGCCCTTTGTCCTGCGGGAATTAATGGCTCGCTGAGCTTTCTGAGGCTTGCCTCGCTAGCGTAGCAGCTTATCCAGCGTCGGGTCGGGCGCGGCGCCGAGAGCGAGCGCTTTTTCGTAGTGGCGTCGGGCCAGTTCTTTGGCCGGCGGTTGGGAGGTGGAATAAACGACCGCCAGATTAAAATGAGCGTCGGCGTATTCCGGATTCACCTCGATTGCGGCGAGCATTTCTTTCTCGGCCGCTTCCTGCCAGCCTTTCTGGCTCGCGGTGATGCCGAGGTAATTATGCGCCGTCGCGCTCTTCGGATTGATCGCGAGCGATTTCGTCAGCTCGGAGAGGGCGTCGTCGAACTTGCTCTGCTGGTAATAAACGATCCCGAGGGCGGTATGAGTGAATTCGTCCTTCGGCGCGATGGCGATCGCCTTTTTCAGGGTCAGCTCGGCCGCCTCGAGTTTGCCGTTGCGGAAGAGGACGACGCCGAGATTGGAGAGTGCGTAGAGGTCGTTGGGGCTTTTCGTTAGGATATCCTGATACTGCTTTTCCGCCTGTTTGTATTTTCCCTGGTCGAAGCTCATTTTGGCTTCCCGTGCCAGCGGGATGAGATCCGCCGGCACACCCGGCTTGAAGGTCGCGCTGATTTCCGGCCCGATCGGGTTGCCTTCGCCCTCCGCGACCGCATTGAGCGAGGTTTTATCGGCCGCCTCCTTGGCCTCAGGTGAATTGCCGATCGTGATCGTGCTCGGTGGCTTGGCCATCGTGAGGCTGGCCTTGATCGTCCCCGGCGCGGTGTCGGAGATTGAGACCACCGGCGTCTTCAGTAGGGCCAGTTCTTCCGGGCTCAGTTTGGTGATCGGTTGGGCCAGAAGATGGATCTGCTGGCCGAGGACGTCGGACTTGATTTTGAGTTTGTCGAACTCGGCCAGCATCAGCTTCCTCGCCTGCTCGCGCCGTGCTTCCTCCTGCCGTTCCCGGACGACGATCGCGCGCAACATCTGGTTCTCTTTCACGAGCCGCTCGGTGTCTTCCGGGGTCGCTCCATTCAATTTCGCATGCGCGAGCTGGGCCCGCAGTTCGGCGATCATTTTTTCCGAATCCTGGTCCGCTTTTTGGCTGGTCACGAGCTGGGTGCGGAGTTTCTCAAGCTGCCCTTTGACCGCCTGCAATTCCTGCACTTTGCGTGGGCGTTCTGCGCTGATTTCCCGGACGGTATTCTCCGCGCTCGCGAGCTTTTTCTGGAGGTCGCTGTTTTGCGCCATCAACACCTGCGCGGCCTGAACATCAACCGGTTTTGGCCGAGGCCGCGTCCAGATTTCCACGCTGGGTTCGGACGGACCACCCTCCGGCAACACTGGTTTTCCCGTCTCGCTCGGGGCCGGCCCGGCGTTGGCGGCGAGATCGGTTTTAGTGTCGATTTTGCTCTGGACGCGAAGGATGGCTTCGCCAATTTTGCGGCCCCGGGATTCGACGATCGCCGGCTGCCAGTCGCCGCTCGTCTTTTTCAACTCCTCGATCATCGAACCGGCAAAGCGGAACTTGGCCAGGGCCGATTTGAGTTGGCCTTCGCGCTCCATTTTTTCCGCCTGCTGGGCGGTCATATAGACCTTGAGGAAGACCTCGGAGGGATCGTTTTCCTGGGCAAAGGAAGCGGGCGCGAGCGCCAAAAACGCGAAGGCGGGAAGGAGAAGCAGCCCGATTTTGTTCATCGCCAAGCCGCGGATGATAGCCGACTCACCTGGTGGTTGCAACGCTCAGCAGGGCGCGACGCGGCTTTGCCTTTGCAATTGTGCGGGGAAAAATTAGAGTCGCACCGCGACGGTGGCCATAGCTCAATGGTAGAGCCCCAGATTGTGGTTCTGGCTGTTGCGGGTTCGAGTCCCGTTGGCCACCCTTTTAC
>JACCZO010000316.1 GCA_013695925.1 Chthoniobacterales bacterium | reverse complement strand
GGGCGAGGGCCGCGCGGTAGAGAGAATAAACGCAAAAATCGACCATGCAGAGCGGCCGGCGAGGCCCGGGAACGAGTGCGGTTGCACCGTAATTTTGCCTGCGAGCCGCTGCAATCATTATAATGTGTCCCCGTGCAGCCGCGTTTCTTCCAAACCGTCCGGTCCGATTTCGCGCGCCTCGTCGGCCGTAAATTTGCGCCGGAAAAGCTCCTCGTGGTGGGGAACGAGGCGGTCCAGTTCGCGGATCGACGGAAGGACCACCCCGAGGACACGGTTTGTTCCGGCATCGCGGAGCTCAAGGCGCTGCAGCAAAATGGGAGTGCGCCGCGCTTCGATCTCGCCATCTGGTTTTACCCGGCCGAGTTCGAAGCGGCCGGCGATGGAGCACTCCTGGAGCGGCTGGCGAGCCTGACTGACGATCTCATCCTCATTCCCGGAGCGGGAGCAGATGTCTCGAAACGCCGGCCAGGGCTCGTCCTGCGCCTGGCCGATCTCGGATTTTTCCCGACTTACGATTGCGAAGTGGTCGACATGGAGGCCGGCGCCGTTTGGTTGACCCGAAAGCAAGGCGCCGCGTCGATGGGCGAACTTCTCCCGGCAGTCGAAGGCGGTTTTGCCCGGGTCAATGCGCAGATGCGCGGCCTGCACCGCACCCTCCGCACCCGCATGTCGGAGTTGGAAGCGGCCGATCGCCACATCGCCCGCCTCGAGGAAAAAGTCCTCAAGCTTAAAAAAGCCCAGCGCGACCTGAAACAGCTCAAGGCGGAAAAACAGGCCTTGCGTAAATCGCCGGAACGCAAAGTCGGGCAGGTGCTTCTCGCGCCCTACCGATTGCCGCAAAAACTGGTGCGTGAGGTCCGCAAACGCTTCGGCCGCCCCGCCCTGCAAAAACATCCGGCCCTTTCGCCTAACGAATATCAGGAGTGGCTCGAAAAGCGCCGGCCCTCGGAGAAAGAGCTGGCCGCCGCCCGCAGCGCGACCCGCGAGTTCACCTATCGCCCGTTGATTAGCATCATTACCCCGGTCTTTAACACTCCCGCCCTGTGGCTGTCGGAAGCAGTCGACTCTGTCCTCCGCCAGGTCTACGAAAATTGGGAGCTGGTCCTGATCGATGACGGCTCGACTTTGGCTGAAACGGTCGAGCTGCTTCACACCATGGAGCAGCGCGATTCGCGCATCACTGTCGTCCGGCGAGAAAGCACCGGCGGTATCTCGGCGGCCTCGAACTCTGGGCTGGAACGGGCTCGCGGCGAATGGATCGGCTTGCTCGATCACGACGATGTCCTCGAGCCCGATGCGCTCTTCCAAGGCGTCAAATATCTGCAGACCAACCCGGAAACGGACCTCATTTTTTCCGACGAAGACAAGATCACCGAGGAAGGATTAGCGGCCCCGCAATTTAAGCCCGATTGGTCGCCAGATTTTCTTCTTTCCTACAATTACCTCTGCCATTTCACCACCGTGCGGCGTGAAGTCGTGGAACGCGCGGGGCGTTTTCGCCCGGAGTTTGATGGCGCGCAGGATTACGATCTTTTCCTGCGCATCAGTGAGCTGACCAGCCGCATCCATCACCTCCCCCGCATCCTTTACCATTGGCGCCGGAGCGAGACTTCGACCTCCGATAACATCCGGCGCAAGCCGCAGGCTTTGGAAGCGGGCCGGCGCGCGATCGAGAATCATCTCCAGAGACGGGGCGAGCGCGGGCACGTCACGGTCGATTGGCAGACCCATGCCTATTGGGTGAAACGCGAGCTGCGCGAGACGCGGCGCATCTCGATCATCATCGCGACGCGCGACCGAATCGATCTCTTATCGCGCTGCATCGCCAGCATCACGGCAAAGACGAGTTACCCGAATTACGAAATCATCGTGGTCGACAACGAGAGCAAATCTGAGGAAGCGAAGGATTACTTCCGCAATTTCGAACATCGTCTCCTGCCTTTTCACGGGCCCTTTAATTTCTCCGCCCTCAACAACCTGGCGGTCGAGCAAACCAACGCGCCCTGGCTCCTCTTTCTGAACAACGACGTCGAAGTCATCGAAAGCGAATGGCTCACCGTCATGGCTGAGCATGTGCAGCGGCCGGAGGTCGGCGCCGTCGGCGCGCGGCTTCTTTACCCTAACGACACCGTGCAGCACGCCGGCGTCGTCCTCGGCGTCGGTGGGATCGCGGAACATGCCTTCCGCCATTTTCCGGCCGATGCCCCGGGAGTTTCGCGTCAGCTCCAGGTGACGCGCAATTACAGCTCCGTGACCGGCGCGTGTTTGCTCACCCGGCGGGAAGTTTTCGAGGAGGTCGGCGGCTTCGATGAGGAACGTCTCCCGGTCACCTTCAACGATGTCGATCTTTGCCTGAAAATGCGACGCGCCGGTTATCTCATCGTTTACACACCTTTCGCCAAGCTCTATCACCACGAGTCGGCCTCGCGACGGCGGAGCGTGGAAGCGCTCGAGACCGAAGTGATGCGGGAACGCTGGCCGGAATACCTGGAACGCGATCCCTATTACAATCCCAATCTTTCCCGGGAACGCGCTGACTTTTCGTTAGGCAAATAGAGATGAACAAGAAAAATACCGACCGCTGGCACGCGCTCGACCCGGATGTCCGGGACGCGCTCGTCGAGCGCGACTATGGCGCGCGCTCCCTTGCGCAACGGATCGCCGAGACCGGGATCGAGGCCGGCCAGTTGGCCGGCGCGAATCGTTCCGACCCGGAACTGGCGCAGGCCTGGATCCCCGGCGTGGAAATTTTTGCCCGCACCATTTATCCCCAGCGCCATCGCGGATTGTTTGGCGAATTCGTCCGGCGCGACGAAGGACCGTTGGCCAGAATCGGCTTGTGGCCACAACAGTGGTCGGCCGCCCGGATGTTCGCCCAAACCGCGAAAGGTTTTCATATTCATCCCCCGAGTGTTCCAACCGAGACTTTGCCTAACGACTGGTTTCAGCGCCTCTTCCTCGACGAACCGGAAAACTTTTCCCTCCGCCGCTATGAAGAGGAGCAGTGGGACGTGATGTTTTTCGTCCAGGGCCGGGCCGAGATGATCCTGCGCGAGGCCCGCGCCGGGCTGCCGGTGCGGACGATGCGGTTCTTCATCGACGGCGACGAGCACCGCGGGCCTAACAATGTCGGAGTGGTCATCCCGCCGGGCGTGGCGCACGCCATCCGGGGCGAGGGCTCGGACGATTTGATCATGGTCTACGGCACGAGCACTTCTTTCCAGGCGGAGTTTGAAGGGCGCATCGCGAGCGAAATCGAAAGCGCGCATTTGCCCGAATCATGGGCCAGGTTTCTCGCATGACTTCCAATGTGGGAAGGGCCTTTGCGCCCCAATCGATTGCAACGTCTGCCCTGATCGGGGCGCAAAGGCCCCTCCCACATTGAGTCGCCAGTTCAACCCGGCGGATCCGGAGTGGATGGATCGGCCCCAGCCGGTCTCGGCCGAGCTCTTATCTGACCTGCGCAATCTGCGCGCGCTCAATCGCTACTTCGGCAGCCATCGCCTGATCCGCTATTTCCTGCGGCGCTGGATCCGGGAGGACGACCAGTTGCGCATCCTCGATCTGGCGACCGGCTCGGGTGATATTCCGCGCCTCTTGGTTGAGTTCGCGCGTGATGTCGGCGCGAAGGTGCAGGTCGACGCGGTCGATTTCCAAGCCTCGACGATCGAGATCGCGCGCCAACTGAGCAGCGGCTTTCCGGAGATTCGTTACCATTGCGCGGATATCCATTCTTTTGGAGACGCACAGAGCTACGACATCGTGCTTTTCTCCCTCGCGCTTCATCATTTTAGCGAAGAGGACGCGGTTTCGCTCTTGCGACGCTGCGACGGTCTTTCCCGGGGAAACGTCCTGGTGTCAGATCTTTGTCGCACCTGGTTTGCAAGGGCCGGAGTCGATCTGCTCACGGTGACAATTTTTCGCCAGGAGATGACCCGCAACGACGCCCGCGCCTCGGTTGCGCGCGCATTTTCCTTTGCCGAACTCGAGCGACTCGCGCGCGCCGCCGGCTGGGAAGATTTCGGGCATCGCCGCTTTCGTTTTGCCCGGCAGGCCATTTGGCTGGAGCGTGGCGCGTTCGATCGAGATCCAGGATGAAGATCATTTCCACCGTGGCCGAGCTGCGCGCCCAACCTCGTCCAAAAGGCAAACGCCGCGTACTGGTCCCGACGATGGGCGCTTTGCATGCAGGCCATCTCGCCCTCATCCGGTTGGCGCGAAAGAATGCCGGCGCGCAAGGCGAAGTGGCGCTGAGCATTTTCGTCAATCCACTCCAGTTTGAACCGGGCGCGGATTTTTCCCGCTATCCGCGGCCGGCATTGGCCGACGAGGAACTCTGCCGCAAGGAAGGCGTGGACCTAATTTTCCGGCCTGCGCCTGGCGAAATGTATTTTGAAAATCGCTCGACCTTCGTCGAAGAGACGGCCCTTTCGGAACCGCTCTGCGGGGCGTCGCGTCCCGGACATTTCCGCGGGGTCTGCACGGTGGTGACGAAATTGTTTCATCTCCTCACCCCGGACGCGGCGGTTTTTGGGGAGAAGGATTTCCAGCAATTGGCGATTATGCGACGCATGGTGCGCGATCTCGATTTCCCGGTCGAGATCGTGGCCGGCCCGACGGTGCGGGAACCGGACGGACTGGCGCTCAGCTCGCGCAACCAATACCTGAGCGCAGAGGAGCGCGCCCAGGCGCCGATTATTCGGCAGGCCCTGCTCGAGGCGGCGCAGTCGGACGAGACGAGCGCGCGCAAAATGGCGGCGGCGGTGCGGGAAAAAATTGAGTCGGCTTCTCTTGCCCGCATCGACTACGTCGAGATCGTGGGAACGGACGACCTGCGCTCGCGCCTAACGATCGAACCGGATTCGCTGCTCGCGGTCGCGATTTTCTTCGGCCAGACCCGGCTGATCGATAACATTCTGCTCCGATGAAAGAATTCGATTTTGTCGTCATTGGGAGCGGGATTGCCGGGCTCACTTTTGCGCTCAAGGTGGCGAAGCAGGGCCGGGTCGCGATTATCACGAAACGGAAGGGGGTCGATTCCAATACGGCCTGGGCCCAGGGCGGCGTCGCCTGTGTCACGAGCGGGGAAGATTCCTTCGACCTCCACATGCGCGACACGCTCGAAGCCGGGGCGGGCCTGTGCGATCCGCTGGCGGTGGAGACTGTGGTGAAGGAAGGGCCGGCGCGGGTCCGCGAGCTGATGGAGCTTGGCCTGCATTTCGACGAACGCGACGTCGCCGGCCACCGGGAGCTGGATCTCGGCCGGGAGGGCGGTCACTCGAAACGGCGGGTGCTGCACGTGCACGATCTTACTGGTTACGAAATCGAAACCACCCTGCTCCGCGCCGTGCACGACTCGCCTAACATTGAGCTGCTCGAGAATCACATGGCGGTCGATTTGATCACAGCCGCCAAGCTCGGCTTCGCGACGGAGGATCATTGCCTGGGCGCTTATGTGCTCGACGAAATTTCCGGCACCGTGGAAACGATCCGAACCGACCGCCTCGTCCTCGCGACGGGCGGGTGCGGAAAGGTTTATCTCTACACGACCAATCCCGCGATCGCGACCGGCGACGGCGTGGCGATGGCCTGGCGCGCGGGCGCGATCGTCGCCAACATGGAGTTCATTCAGTTCCATCCGACCTGCCTTTTCCATCCGCAAGCCACTTCCTTCCTCATCTCCGAAGCGGTGCGGGGCGAAGGCGGAATCCTCCGCAACGCCAAGGGCGAAGATTTCACCTCCCGGGTCGATCCGCGCGGCTCGCTCGCGCCGCGCGACATCGTTGCGCGGGCGATCGATGCCGAGATGAAGCGCTCCGGCGCGCAATGCGTTTACCTCGACATCACGCATCAGCCGCGCGAATTTCTGCAGGAGCGTTTTCCTCACATTTATGAGACGTGCCTGAAGAACGGGATCGACATGGCAAAGGAGCCTATCCCGGTCGTGCCGGCGGCGCATTACCAGTGCGGCGGGATCAAGACAAACATCAACGGCGCGACCAGCCTGCCCGGGCTGTACGCGATCGGCGAAGCGGCCTGCACCGGCCTGCACGGGGCGAACCGGCTCGCCAGTAATTCGCTGCTCGAGGGTTTGGTCATCGCGCACCGAGCGGCGGAGGCGCTCATCGGGAGCTGCCCGCCCGCTCACCCGGCCGGATCCGTTTCCCTGCCGGAATGGAAGTCGGGCGATGTTCAGGACGTCGATGAGCTGGTCGTGATCTATCACAACTGGGACGAAATCCGGCGTCTGATGTGGGACTACGTCGGGATCGTGCGGACCGACAAACGCCTGCAACGAGCGAGCGCGCGCCTGCGCAATCTGCAGCGCGAAATTCAGGAGTTTTACTGGAATTTTCGGATAACAGTTGACCTGCTCGAACTGCGCAATTTAGCCACGGTGGCGGCGTTGATCGTCGACTCCGCGCTGAGCCGGCGGGAGAGTCGCGGGTTGCATTTTACGACGAATTATCCTGAAATGGGTGGCGAATCGTTTCGCCGCGACACCCTTTTGAGTCGCAGCTGAGCGGTTTTTGGAATGGATCGTGCTAAAGAAGGAGATGGAAAGAAGCTTGCCTCCCCGTCCGATTTGGCTAGAACGAAAGACGCGAATGCTGGCTAAGAGACTCACATTTCCGATTCTGATCGCAGCCGGCGTAGCAATGGCGGCGCCTTTTGCCGGGGCTCAGTCGCCCTACGAGAGCAGCGCCGATTTCGCGAAATATGCGATGAAATTGCGGGCCCAGGCGCTGCTCAAGGTCGAGCCTCAGGTGTTCGTCCCGACCACCTCGCGTTTTTCTTCGTCTCGTTACCCGTGGAAAACGGACATTGTCACGACGGTTTTCTGGATTGGCGAAATGCCGACCGCGAACAATCCGGTGCCGAATCACAAAAGTTCCTGGGATCCGGATTGGACGCGCAATTACGGCGGCTACGACAGTCCCGAGCCGTCGCGGCGGCACGACTACATCCCAATCAATTTCGTGCCTCGGCAGAACCCGTTTTACATCGCCCTGCCCTACAACGACGTCTCGCACGGCCAGTTCAAACCGGAGGCGCCGACGGTGGTGCCGTGGTTTCGGCAGGCTTTCGTGCAGCAGGGTCATTCGGTCTGCAAAGGCCGCTGGGTCGCGATCCGGCGCGGCAAGCGGGTCTGCTACGCGCAGTGGGAAGATTGCGGTCCCTTCCGGACCGATCATTACGGATATGTTTTCGGGAACGAGCGGCCGAAACCAAATCTCAACCGCGGTGCCGGCCTCGATGTTTCGCCGGCGGTGCGCGATTACCTGGGCCTCGGCCCGACCTCTTTGACCGACTGGCAGTTTGTCGAAGTGCGCGACGTCCCGCCCGGACCATGGCGAAACTACGGCGACAACAATAATTTCGTGATCGCGCGCCGGCAGAGCGAGCAGCGCCTGGCCGAGCAGTATTCGACCAAGACGAAGGCCAAAAAGTAGCGTTCGCTACTTGCTCCGCGCCAGTTCGGCGCTGAGCTCTGCGAAATTCTTCTCGATTTCTCCGACCCGGCTAAGTAAAGGGTCGTAGCGCTTCCGCTCCGCCGCGCAAAAGGCGCGTAGCGGCTGAAAAACCCCGCCGATCTCGGCGTAGAAAAGCTCGATCGCGTGCCGTAGTTGCTGCTCGATCGTCGCCACCAGTTCTTCGCGCTTCAGTTCCATCTGCCGATGATATTCCCCGAGAATTTTCCGGCGCCGGCCAAACGCCACCAGCGTGCCAGCAACAAAAGCGGAGGCGGCTACGATGCCGGTCACATCCGCGACGGCCGCGCTGCTCATGGCTGCGATGATGGTGACGATCCCGCCCGCCGCGGCCACCCCGGCAGGGACCCGCATCCAGGTGGCGGTCTCGCGGAACATTTTCTCGAGCTGCGCTTCCATCCCGCGCCCGGCGATTCGTTCCACGAGCGTGAGTTCGATCGATTGCAGGAGCTCGCGCCGCTGCCGCGCGAAGTCGGGGATTGTCTGGTTCAATTGCCTCCGCGAATCGCCCTTGAATTGGTTCTCCATCGTATCCTGCAACTGCGGCCACAGACTCCGGAGGTCGGCTTCGAGGAGTTGGAGCGCATTCTCGACCTGGGGCTGAATCAAATCTCGCATTTTGGCCTCGAGATCGGCCTGGAATTTCTCCTGCCATTCCGACTTTCCAAAAACCAGCCGCCACGTCCGCCAGAAGGAAAGATTGCGTTCGAGCAGGGCCTGGCCTTCGTCCTCGCAACGCCGGCAGGCCTGCTCGATCCCGCGCAGAAAACCGCCGACCTGTCGCAGGGTCTGCCCCTTGCGCTCCTCGAGAATGCCTTCGAGGCGGCTGAGTTGCTCCTCGTCGCGCACGATCGTCGCGAGAATGTTCCGCGCCCGGAGCGCGCTGTCGGAAAGAATGACGGTGGCGGTCTGGCAGGTCGTCATCAGTTTTGGTAAACCGTGGCGCGACTGATCGACCATGAGGTTGATGTGGTTTTCGAACGCCGCGAAATCGCTTTCCTGCCAAAGCCGCTCCTTATCTACCCCGGAGGTGCGGGAGAGAAATGCCTTTCGTCCTGAAACCGCAAAAATTGGCGGAGCGAAGCCGAGCTTCTGGTTGGCCGTCTCGCGCAGGTGTTGCTCGATCACCTTCACCTCGCTTGGTTCGCGCAGGTCGGCCTGTTGCAGGACGAAGACGACGTTCTTGAGCCATTTTTTTTGGACTAACTCGAGCAGCGTCCAGGCCGATTGTGTCCACGGATTAGTGACGGAGAAGACGAACAGCACCAGGTCGGCGCGCGGAATGAAATTCTCGGTGATGGTCTGGTGCTCGGCGACGATCGTGTTCGTACCGGGAGTATCGACGACGTTGAAATCGCGGAGGAACGGGATCGGCTCGAAGCGTTCCACGAGGTGCGGTGAGACTTCGACGCTCCTTGCCTGGTCGCCGTGGCGAAAGATGTAAACGCGGTCGGTGGCGGGGAGCACATCGACTTTCGCGAATTCCTGGCCGAAGAGCGCGTTGAGGAGCGACGACTTGCCGGCTTTTACTTCACCGACGACGACGAAAAGAATCGGCTCGCGGATGTCGCTGAGC
>JACCZO010000295.1 GCA_013695925.1 Chthoniobacterales bacterium | reverse complement strand
CCGATTCCCGGTGTGGCCACGCGGTTTGATCGGGGCACAAAGGCCCCTCCCACATTTTGCCCACTCTTTCCTCGCGGTTTCATGGCCTAACGAAACCGAATCACGTATTTCACGATCCCGCGAAAACCACCGGCGACCCCGATGTCCCCGATGAGCACGACATTGTCGCTCACTTTGTATTTCGCCGTTGCGGTCTGCTCGCCGGTGCGGGGATCGGCCCCGCTATACTCGACGCTCAGGCGGTTGAAGATTGAATCGGTCTTGGGCTTTTCGTCGTCGTTTTTCTTGAAGATCTTACGGTAAAGCTCCTTCCCTAAAAGCATGAGGCCCCGACTCGCGAGGACGTTGCCGCTGGAGAGATTCTCCCGGGTCACGCCGGTCGCGAGCAGGGAGATGATGTCCTCCTGCGGCAGCGGCGGCTCGCTGCTGAAGGACGCCTCCGGGTGGAGCGCCGTGCCGTAGATGTAAACATGGATCGTGTAATCCTGGATCAATGACGTGCCCTGCATCTCGATGCGCGGGTTGAGCGGGTCGTCCGGATCGAAATAAAGGAAGCCGAGATTAATCGTGAGGGTGCTGAAGGGGAGGGTCGCTTCGAAGTTCTCCAGACGCACCTGGCCCTGCAACTGGGGATGGAGCCCGGTGCCGGCCATCTTCATGTCGATATTGGCACTGCCGGCGGCGAGATTGCCCCGGATCAGGAATGGCTCCTTGCTCTTGATCACGATGTCGAATTTCCAATCGCGCAACGGCGGGTTCGGGAAGGACAGAGCGGGCGCGGCGGAAGGCGGCTCGGGGAGCGGTGCCGGCCGACCGGGCAAGCTGATCGGAATGATGTCGATGTTCTTGAGGAAGCGGCTGTTCGTCGTCAGCACTTGACCGCTTACGCTGGCGCTGTTGAGCGGTCCTGCGATCTTGATGTCGGCATCGACGCGCGCGGTCAGATTATCGTTGCGCGCGACGAGGACGCTGTTCGCTTTCAGCCGCAGGTCGAAGCTCGGCTCGGTCAATTTCGCGAAGGAGATGCTTCCCGAAAGCGTGAAGGGGCCGCCCGCGAGATCGCCCCCGAAGCGGTCGAAGCGGAGAGTGTTTTCGCGGAAATTGAGCTGCGCCTTGAAGTTCGTTAGGGCCGGCAGGGTGGCGTTCTCGAACCGGGCCAGGAGGATGTTCATGTCGGCAGCGCCGCTCAGCGCCGGGTCGCCGATCGTTCCGTCAACGTTGACGTTGAGGGCCATGCTGCCGTCGAGCTGACGCAGCGCAGGGACAAATTCGCGCACGAAATTAAGCGAGCTGCGCGGCATCACGATCTTCGCGTCGACCGCCGTTTGCTCGTCCAGCTTCTTCTTCTCGATCAGCTCCGAGACGTTGAGCGGCAGTTGCGCGGTGAGCGAGATCGGCTGGAGGAGCGGCTGCTGGATTTTGCCGTCGACCTTTAATTGGTTGTTCTGGAGGCGAAGCGCGAGATTGACATCGGTCGGTTTCAGTTGTTCAGCCGCGTTAGCCTTCACGTTTTGCAACTGGAGATCGAGGCTCGCCTGCAGTTGATCAAGCGGCCCCTGCGCGTCCAGCTTCACCGACAACTTTCCGGCGACCGGCGGCTCTTGCCCGAGATCGCGGAAGAGCTTGGCCAGATCGAGGTTCTCTGATTGGAAGCTGATGTTCACCTTTCCGTTATCCGGAAAGAGCGGCTTCTCGCTGCCGACGTGACTCCAGACAAACGGGATCGAAGCGTAGGCCGTCGCGTACTTCGCTTCGCCCTGATCGATCTGGATCTTGCTCACCTCGAGCGTCGATCCCTTCGCCGTCAGGCTCGAGGTAAAACTCAACTTGTCGCTTCCGAGAAACACGATCGGAACGAACAGTTCCTCCGGCGTGTAGTGCGCCTCGATGTTCGCCTTCAGATTCTGGAGATCGGCGTAACGGCCGTTTTCCAGTTTGAGATTGAGCTCGCCGTTGTTCTTAAAGGTCGACGCCTCGCCGCGTCCGTTCCAGTTCACGACTAACGAACCCGCCAGCTTCGTCGTCTTTTCCTCCGTCGCGAGAAGCGGCTCAAAGGTGGAGAGATCCGCCAGGTTTGCGGTCACCTCGCCGGCATACTTAAACGGTTTCTGCAGCTCGACCGTGCCGTGGGCGTTGAGGTAATCCTTCTCATTCAGCGTCGCGGTCAGATCGTTCAGGTAAACGATGTTTTGCGCGATCGCGACCTGGGCGCTGAGCTCTTTCACCACCATCTTCTGGGCCTGAATTTCGTGGCCGGACAGATTGAGCTGGCCGCTGGTTACACTCTTCCGAATCTGCACGCGGCCGTCGGCCTGCAATTCGCCCCGCACTTTGCCTGGAGCCTCGTCCCGCCAGAAATCGGCCAGTTGCGGCACGCGCAGGGTGAAGTGCAAATCCGCCGGCTGCTCCAGTGCCTTTCCGTTAGGCGGCGGGAGCTGGTAATTTCCCCTAACGACGAGCGAGTTTTCCTTCCGTTGCAGCGCAACCGGCTCGAGCGACACCTTCGCGCCATCGCTCTTAATCTGCGCACTGACGCTGTCGATCACATACTGGTCGTAGCGTACGGCGTTCAACTGCGCCTCGATCGACGAGCTTAGGTTCGCATAATACGGCTCCTCGGTTGCGTCGGTGGCGGGCAATTTCTTCGTCGCGGAGATCTTGGCGGTCAGCGAGTTCACCGCCGCCTTGTCATACCCGATCAGGTCGCCCTTTGCGTCCAGGTTCAGCCGGGCTATCGACTGATCGGTCTTGATCGTGCCGGTAGCCTGCAGGCTGCCGGTCATCGGCGGGTTCATGAAGGCGGTCAACTCCTGCAAATTCGGCGCGTCCACGGTCAGTTTGAGATCGCCCGGAGTGCGCCGAAAGCCCTCCGTCGTTTTCGGCAACTGCACCGTGCCTTTCAAACTCACATGGTTCGTCCCACGATCGATCCGGGCTTCCCGCACCGTCGCCGTGCCCTTGTCGGCCACCACATCGAGCCCCACATGATCGAGCTTGATCCCGCCCTGCTGCACATTATCGACCTCTGCGGCAATTGTCCCGGCCCAGGTCTCGGGCGAGTCGAGCGCCCCCTGCCAATCCATCTTGAAATTTTTGACGTGGCCCGCGAGCGCGCCCGCCGGTTGCCCGAAATACTCGCTTAGCTGGCCTAACGAAATGTCGGAAGCGTTCACCTTTGTCTTCGTCTTAAAAGACGACTTCGTTGTGCTCAGCCCGACGTTGCCCTCGATCTTCCCCTCGCCCACCGCGCCGCTCACCTGCAGCTCGAGTTTGCCGCCGCGGGCTTTCGAGACGTCAATGTTGACCGTCTGGAAATGATGTCCCTGGTCGAAAGTCAGGTTCTTGAGAAAGAGATTCTTGTTCGCATAAGTCGTGGTCGCAGTGATGTCGGTCCAATCGTGCACATTCGGGATCTGCAACTTGTCGATTCGCAGCGCCCCTTCCTTGTCCGGGTAAAGCCCGAGATTGAAATTGCGCACGACGGTATCCTTCGGCTGGCCGCGCACCGTCACATTGGCGTCGGTCACATCCAGCCGGTCCGGAAAGTAGGCCGGCAGCGAGATCTTCTTGTTCGGGTCGGGCGGCGGCGTCGGTGTCGCCAGCGGCGCTTTCGAGGGGTCGAGCACCGCCGTCACCTCGTGCAGCTCGACATTCTTCAGCACCTCCGACATTCCGTGGAAAACAAGATCCGACAGGCTGTAGTCCACCTTCACCTCGCGGGCGTCGAGCGATTGCAGGGCCGAGCGCCCGGTCGCGGTCGCGCGCACATTTCGCAGCGTGATCTGATCGAGCGGATCTCCTTCGATCCGAAAGTCGAGCTTCAGGTTCTGCCCAGCAGCGATCTTGACGGCCACGGTGTGCAACACCGCCCGCAAAATCGGTCCATGAAAGGCGACCAACACCAGAAGAATGACGCCCAACCCGATAAAGAGCCAGCGAACCCAACTTCTGCTGCGGTGCGGTTGGACTGCGCTCTTTCCATCGTCACCCACGAGTGTAATACGTTAAATTCTCACCTTCTAATCGCAATCGCCCACCTGCGCGCGCTCACTTTCTGGACTAACCATCGTCCTGCCCTAGCTTCCCCTACTCATCGCTCATGCCCAACGAATGACACCGGAGAAATTCTTCGATTACCTGGAAGGGAAACTGCCGCCACCCGAACGAGAGCGCCTCGAGCGCGCCCTCATCTCCGATCCCGAACTGCAGAAGCAGTTTGTCGCGGCCCGGCAGATTCATCGGGGATTGCAGCGCCCGGCCGGTGAGACCGCCGCCACCACCCGGGCCGGTTCGCGCGGCCGGCAACTTGCCGCCGCCTTTGCCGTCCTCGTAGCGATGAACGTCGCGATCGGGCTGTTCTACATCTTTCATACGAGCAAACCGCCGACAGAGATGCAGCAAGAACGTGAGGCCGCCTTCCGTCAGCAATTGAAGAGCTCCCTTGAGAAATCGGCTGCGGCGACCTTCACTCCGCCCACCATCGGTCCGGAGACGATCGCGCTCGCCATCCCTGCGGAAAAACAGGACTCAGTTGCCCAAGCCCTCGTCGAGGCCGCGGAAAAGACCGGCGGTTCCGGCACGAAGGATTTGCCTGGCGACGGCCAGCGGCGTGTTTTCGTTCTCGTCCCCGCCTCGGCCGAGGCGCAATTCCGGGAGACACTTCATCGCCTCGGTGGGCCCGCCCCACGCCCCGCCGCCTCCCCTTCGCCCGCTTCGCCTAACGAACCAGTCCACCTCGAGATCGTCCTTTCCGCCTCGCGCTGAGCCGTCGCGATGATCGCGGTCACCTTCGCCCTGCCGAGCGAGAGTAGCGATTTCCGCCGGCGCCTCGGCGACCACGCGCGCGATGTGGCCATTTTGCACACCGGCGTGGGCGAAAAAATCTGCCGCCAGCGGATCGGACCATTTCTCGGCTCGCAGCCATTGGATTTCGTCATCAGCAGCGGCTACGCCGGCGGGGTCGAGCCGTCGTTAGGCGTGGGCGAATTGCTGCTCGCGGAAAATTTCTCCGAGCCCGCTTTGCTCGCGCGAGCGCGAACGTTGCTCAACTGCCGGGTCGCCAAACTCGCCACTGTCAACCGGATCGTGCAAAGCTCCGACGAGCGCGACGAATTCGCGCGGGAGCACAACGCCGCTGCGGTCGATATGGAAACGCAATGGATCGCCGATGCCTGCGCCAGCCGGAAGATCCCGTTTCTCTCGCTTCGGGTAATCAGCGACACCGCAGCCGCGCCATTCCCGGCCCCGCCGCAAGTTCTGTTCGACCTCGAGAGGCAATGCACTTCCCCGAGGCGTCTTTTCGGCTATCTGCTGCGGCATCCGATCGGAATTGGCCGGCTCATCCGCTTCGCGCGCCAGGTCGGGATCGCACGGGCGAACCTGGCCGCTGCTCTAGAAGTTGTGATCCGGGAACTCAAACCGCCAGCGAATCCTGAGTAGACAAATGGGGGAAGCTGGTCACCAGCTTCCCCCATTGAAGGTCTCGGTTGAGCTCGGTTCGCGCCCTATGGCAAGGCCGTGCCCGACTTGCTCTTGACCAGCCCGATGTCAGCGCTGTTCAGAGTTCCGTCGACGTTCACGTCCGAGCGGAAGTTCGCCGCGCTAACCGGCTGGCCGGAGCGCGATTTGGTCTGGCCGATGTCGGCCGAATTGACGGAGCGATCGGCATTGGTGTCGCCGAGGAGAACGCTCATCGGGACGCTGACGGTTCGGGCCGGGCCGGTTCCATCGATGACGTTGAGCAAGGACGCCGTGACGGTCTGGGCATTGGCTATCCCATTGCAATTCACAGTGACTTCGTTCCCAGAAACACTGGTGGTCGTGGCCACGCCGCCGCAGGTGGCGCCGGTAAACGTTGCCGCCTGTGCAAACTGGAAGACCACTTGATGATTATTCGAGGACAGGCCGCTGCCGCGGCGACATTCCACGCCGGCCGGGCCGGTTAG
>JACCZO010000272.1 GCA_013695925.1 Chthoniobacterales bacterium | reverse complement strand
ATCCGCGGGTCGTCTGGCACAACGTAGAAAAAATTCCGCGTCTGCTGGAGCGTGCCGACGATCGTGTCGTGCGCCCGTTCCAGGATGCGGATGATGCGGCCTTCGGGGCGGTTGCTGCCGCTCCGGGCGCGCGCGTAATCGGCGTCGCGCGTGATCCGGGCGACGACGCGATCGCCGTTCATGGCCGTGCCGGTATTCTCGGCGGAGATAAAGATATCGCCCTGGTCGGGGCCCTCGCGCATGAGGAACCCGAAGCCGGCCTGGTGAATCTGCAGTTTGCCGGTCACGAGATCCGCTTCGCCCGGGAGGATGTAGCGATCTTTGCGAATGCGCGCGATTTCTCCGGCCTGCTCCAACCCGCGGAGCGCCGGCTCGAGATCGCTCCGCGCCCCGCTCTTGAAGCCAAGGGCACGGGCCATCTCCTTCCGGTCGAGCGGTCGATATTTCGGAGCACGGAGA
Source organism: Chthoniobacterales bacterium (assembly GCA_013695925.1). Classification (GTDB taxonomy): domain Bacteria; phylum Verrucomicrobiota; class Verrucomicrobiia; order Chthoniobacterales; family UBA10450; genus Palsa-1392. Next base: position 3,340 of record JACCZO010000272.1, on the reverse strand, counting down.
AGGGCAAGGATTTTTTGTTTCGTATCGGCTTCGCGTTTCATGTCGAAAGGCGATCATCGAAGAAAGCAGGCTGATTGAAAGCTGAACATTTTTTCGGAGTGCGGTCGTTAGTCGAATAAACTTCCGGTTGTGATAGTCTGAAGCGTGATGCCGGCAGTGCTTTGGAAGGTGGATGGAAACGTCCTCGACCTCACGCCCCGCGCCCTCGTCATGGGCGTGCTCAATGTCACGCCCGATTCTTTTTCCGATGGCGGCGAATTTTTTGCGACCCGGGCCGCGGTCAAACACGGCCGTGAAATGGCGCGGAGCGGAGCCGACATCGTCGACGTCGGCGGGGAATCGACCCGCCCCGGGGCCACGCCCGTTTCACCTGATGAGGAGATGGAGCGCGTGCTGCCGGTCATCCGGGAACTCGCCGGCTCCATCCCAGCTCAGCTCTCAATCGATACCTCCAAGGCCGCAGTGGCGCGGGCAGCGCTGGAGGCAGGCGCCTCGATCATCAACGATGTCAGTGGCGGGCGGGGCGACTCCGCGATGCTGCCGCTGGCGGCCGAGAAAGGTGCGGCCCTGATTATCATGCACATGCAGGGAACACCGGGAACGATGCAGGCCCATCCCACCTATGGCGATGTCGTCGCTGAGGTGGGCGATTTTTTTCGACAGCAATTCGCGCAGGCGGTACGATGTGGTGTGGATCCCACCTGCATCGCCTTCGATCCGGGAATCGGCTTTGGCAAAACCGTCGCGCACAACCTCGATCTGCTCGCCAATCTGCCCCGGCTCCGGGTAGAGAACCGGCCGCTCGTCGTCGGCGTTTCGCGCAAGTCGTTCCTCGGCCAAATCTCCGGGCCCTCCGGCGACCGCGCGAGCGCGACCGTGGCCCTTACCTCGCTCTTGCGCGTCCGCGGCGGGGATGTTTTACGAGTCCACGACGTCGCGCAAAATAGCGCCGCCCTGCGCACCACCGAAGCCCTCCTCGCCGCGACCCGATGATCCAGGAGCTGACTCAGATCTTTTTCGAAAAATGGCGGAGCGCTGTCGAGATCCTGCTCCTGAGCGTAGTCATCTATTACGGCTACCTCTATTTCCGCGGGACGCGCGGAGCCAAGGTGCTGACTGGGATGGCGATCGTCTTTCTCACCCTGATCCTCATTTCGCAGCTGCTGAACCTGGTCGTGATCAGCTTCATCATCCGAAGCTTTTCGGTTTTCCTCGCGGTCGCGCTCGTCGTCATTTTCCAACCCGAATTGCGCCGCGCTCTGGCCGAGTTGGGCGGTCATCCGATCTTTTCCCTGACCAGCGAAAAGCGCGAGACGGTGCACGACCTGGCCGAGGTGGTGACGCAGCTTTCGAACAAGCAATTCGGCGCGTTGATCGCGATCGAGCGCGATACCTCGATCAAGATTTACGAGGAGACGGGCGTGATCGTGGACGCGGCCTTCTCGACCGAACTGCTGCTCACGCTTTTCCATCCGAAATCGGCTCTGCACGATGGCGGCGTGATTGTGCGTAACGGCCGGATCGCTGCCGCCGCCTGCATCTTTCCGGTCAGCCAGCGGGAGACGCTCGATCGCAGCCTCGGTCTGCGGCATCGCGCCGCGCTCGGCATCACGGAGGAGTCCGATGCCGTGGCCGTCGTCGTATCCGAGGAGACGGGCGCGATTTCAATTTGTTACCGGCGCCGGATCGAACGAAATTTTACTCACGAGACGTTCCGGCAGCGGCTCGGCGAAGTACTGCTCCACCGACATCATGAAGAAGCTGATCCTGAACAACTGGCGCGCGAAACTGACCTCCCTCCTGCTCGCGACCGCGCTCTGGTACCTCATCAAGAAGAACGTAGCAACGACACCCTCGCCGTCTGAGTTCAACGAACGGCCGGCGGCTGCCGAAGTTCGTTAGGCGCAACGCGGATGCGCTTGTAGACGCTCGCTCTGCGAAGCGCGGTGAAAGATCAGAACGGGGAGCGGCGTGCGATAGACGCCGAGACTCGCGCTTCGCAGAGCCAAGCGTCTACACTAACGCAGAAAGCGCGCGAGGTTGTCGTCTTCCCACCGCCGCGCGCGGCGATACCGGGGAAAAGCTTTTTCGCGCCGATAAAATTCCGCCGTGTGAATGCGCCGGCGACCGGCGGAGTCGGTTTCGTCGGGCACGACCGAGTGCAGCATTTCGTGGTAAAGCACGTATTCGAGAAACCAGCGCGGAACAAACGGCTGATCGAGCAACGGATGAATGCGAATCACCCGATCTTCTTCCTGGATGGAACCGAAAATAAAATACTCCCGTGGCCGCTCTTTCCGGCGCCGGCCCCAGACGACTTTGTATCCGCGCAGGCGTCCGCGAAAATGGCGCGCGTTCAGTCGCTCGAAGATTGCGCGCAGATCGAAACAGCGACCTTCATGCTCAAGATGGAGGTGCCGCTGCATCGGCAATGTTGGCCGGGCTGCTTTTCGTTTTGCCTTTTTCTTCGCCATCGAAAACCTTCCTGCGGTGAGGGACGGCCATAAGTTTAGATGGCTGGTCGTTAGCTGACAAGGACCAGCATCCGACCAATCGAGAGATGGAGCATAAATAGTTGATTATGAGTGAGATAAAATTATCGTGATGCCCATTCCGGCTGACGGCTGGACTTCTCACGATTGGCGCGCCATCTTACGCTTTTCCAGGCCGAAACCCTGCTAACTTATGACGCCTTTTCTGCGAAAACTCCTCGGCCTCAACTGGCTACTCCTGGTCACCATGCTGGCACTCGCCATTTTCGGCGTAATCGCCATCTATAGCGCTACTTATATGAGGCCGGACCCGGTGGCCTCGGAATTCTGGCGCAAACAGGCAAACTGGGTCGCGGTTGGCTTTTTCGCCTTCATGGTCGCGAGCCTGATGGACTATCGCTGGGTCAAATGGGGCGCGCTGCCGATGTATCTGGCCGGCCTGTTCTTTCTCATCCTGACCCGCTTCATCGGGACCAAGGTCTACGGCGCGCGCTCGTGGCTGCACCTTGGGCCGATCAATTTCCAGCCGGCGCAACTCGCGGTCATCGCGGGGATCATGGTGGTCGCGCTTTTTCTCAGCCAATTCCGACAAATGCACCCGCTGCTGCGCCTCGCGGTGTGCGGCGCGATCGCCGCTGCGCCCTGCCTGTTGATCCTGATGCAGCCGGATCTGGGCGCGACCATCATCTGGGGCCCGGTCCTGCTCGCGCTCCTTTTCGTCGGCGGAATTCCGCTGCGCTATTTGATCTGCATCGTCCTGATCGTGGTCGCGTTTATCCCGATCGCCTACATGGGAATGAAACCGTATCAGCAAGAGCGGATCACTGCGTTCATCAATCCCGATATCG
>JACCZO010000224.1 GCA_013695925.1 Chthoniobacterales bacterium | reverse complement strand
GCGTTTCCGCGACGATGCCCTGACCGGCGAAAGCCGCATCGCCGTGGATGAGCAACGGCAAAACCTTCCGTCGATGCTCGGTGTCGCCGCGAATGCGTTGTCGGGCGCGCGCGATGCCCTCGACGACAGGATTGAGCTCCTCGAGATGGCTCGGGTTGGACGCGAGCCGGATCTCGATCTCGGCGCCGGACGCGAGCTTGCGCACGGTCTGGTAGCCGAGGTGATATTTTACATCGCCGTCGCCCGCGACCAGCTCGGGAATGAAGTTCGTGCTGAACTCGGTGAAGATCACCCGGAGCGATTTGTGGAGAAAATTCGCCAGCACATTGAGCCGGCCGCGGTGCGCCATGCCCATGCAGATTTCCTCGATCCCATGGCCCGGGCAGTTGTGTACAATCGTGTCGAGAATGACCATGAGCGATTCCGCGCCTTGGAGCGAAAAGCGTTTCTGCCCGACGTAGCGAGTATGGAGGAAGGTCTCAAACGCCTCCGACTCAAGCAAGAGGCGCAGGAGCGCGATCTCCACCTCCGTCGAGGCATGATGCTTCGCCGGCCGCGCTTCGAGTCGATCGCGCACCCAATTCCGCATCCGCGGGTTCTGGATGTGCTGAAATTCCGCTCCGATGGCATCGGCGTAGATTTCCTCGAGCGTCGCGATCATCGCGCGCAGCGTCATCTTTTTGTTGTCGAGGAAGAATTTGGACGAGACTTGGAGATCGAGATCCTTCTCGCTGAACCCGAGTTCGCGCAGGGTGAGGAGCGGATTTTCCGGTCGCTTATCGGCCAGTGGATTTACCCGCGCGATGGTGTGCCCGAGGGTGCGGTAGGCGTAGACGAGGCCGTCGATTCGCGTCTGGAGGCGGCTTTCCTGCGGCTCTCCCCGGGTTGGCGCAGCGACGGTCGCAGCGCCGTTGCGTTGCGGGGTGTTGCCAAGCTCAAAGCCATCGAAGAATGCCCGCCAGGTGGCATCAACGGCGTCGGGGTTCGTTTCCCAAAGCCGATAATTTTCCTCGATCAGATCGAGGTTGCCGCGGATCGCAAAGGAAGGGCGCATGGTCTCGGTACTCTGCAGGCGTTTGCACGGGCGGCAAGTTGACACTGTCGGAGGCGCTCCGATGTTCGCCTGCAAGTTTGGGCCACGCGAGAATGACAGCTGAGGAAGTTTACGAATCGGTCACGAGCGGTGGGGCAAGCGATTTTGCGGTCGCGGTGGAAATCTTCGGGCGTTTCGGAGCTTGGTGCTTGATCGGTGGTTTGGCCGTGAATTGCTACGCCGAACCGGTCTACACGGTTGATGCCGATTTTGTCATGGTCGCGCGCGACTTGGACGAAGTGCAGGGCGCCCTGGCTGAAGCCGGTTTTTCGATCCAGACATTCCCCCATTTGGTCAACGCCCGACGTGCCGGGAGTCAGCTCAATCTCCAGCTCACGACCGACCCGCGCTATCAGGACATTCCGGAACGTGCCGAGCGAAGAGAAGTTCTCGGTCGCAGTATTCCGGTGGCCGCCCTGGCCGATGTGGTGCAGGGAAAAATTTGGGCCTGGGAGGATCCGGAACGTCGCCTAACGAAACGAAAAAAAGATGAGCTTGATCTTTTGCGCCTGGCGGAAGCAAACCCGGCTTTGCGCCCGATCCTACCGCAGGAAATCGCATGCCAATTGGAGAGCGAACGTGAAGAAAAGTAGGAAAATTGGAGAGGTCGGCAGACTCCTTTGCCTGATCATCGCCTCCCTTTCGATCGCCAATCCCGTATTGGGCCAGGTGACCCCGCCCCCCGCCTCGGACCCCGCGGCGGAACCTTCAGTGCTGGCAGTCGCGAAGGTTTTGCCGGCAGTAGTCAACATCAATACCGAGCGAGTCGTCCGCAGGCAGGTGCGCGATCCTTTCGATGATTTTGCCGCCCAGTTCTTCGGCGTCTATCGCAACCGACCGCGCGAGATCCGGCAGACACAGCAAAGTCTCGGCTCGGGATTCATCGTCGACCCGAGCGGCTACATTGTGACGAACGAGCACGTGGTCGAACGGGCGGCCGATCTCAAGATCGAGGTCATCACGAACGATAACAAAAGTTTCAAGGGCCGTTACATCACGGGCGATCCGAAGAAGGACCTCGCCCTGATCAAGATCGACAGCGACAAGCCCCTTCCTTTCGTCAATCTGCATGACATCTCGCCCAATTTGTTAGGCCAAACGGTCATCGTGGTCGGAAATGCGCTCGGCTATGGCAGCTCGATCAGCCGCGGCGTTCTGAGCGGGGTGAAGCGCGAAATTTCGATCAACAACAACGATTATCACGACCTCCTCCAGACCGATGCGGCGATCAATCCCGGGAATAGCGGCGGCCCCTTGATCGATCTCTCCGGCCGGCTCGTCGGGATCAGCTCGGCGAAAATGGCCTTCACTCCGCAGGGCGTCCCGACCCAGGGCCTCGGCTTCGCCATCCCGGCCGATATCGTTAGGCAAAGCGTCGAGCAGTTCAAAAAAATCGCCGATAAGCAACCGGCCCCAAAACCAGGCGCGGCCGAAGCGCCGTCCGGCGCGAGCAAGGCGGAGAGAATGTTCGGCCTGCAACTGCAGGATTTGACCGACGACCTCGCCGCGGCCCTTGAACTAACGCGGGGCAAGGGCGTCCTCATCAGCGCGGTCGAGCCTGACAGCCCGGCTGATCGCGCCGGTTTCGAGCGCGGGTTGGTCATCTATCGGCTCGGGAAATACGACGTCAATGCCGTCAAGGACGTCGAGAAACTGCTCGCGCAGGCCGATACCGGGTCGAGTGTGGACTTCGCGGTCGGCATCGTGGGGCGCTACGGGCGCGGCCGTCGTGTCGAGACGGTCAATCTCGAAGCTCGTTGAAAATTTTCCGGAAAAATTTGCCAACGCTTCGGCCGCGTCGTTGTCAGTAAAAGCTCATCGCAGCATGATTAAAGTCGAAAATCTCACCAAGCGCTACGCCGGCCAGACGGCGATCGACAATCTGAATTTCGAAGTCGGCAAAGGCGAGATCATGGGCTTCCTCGGGCCGAACGG
>JACCZO010000170.1 GCA_013695925.1 Chthoniobacterales bacterium | reverse complement strand
GCAATGTTTCGCATCGCAGAAGGTAAGTGATTCTCACAAAAGAAGTTCGCCGTCATGATAGCTCTTGGTCTCAAACAGGAGCTTCGTCATGGACGGCGAACTGCTTCGATCTATGTACCATCGGCTTTTCCATTCGCCAATCGCCTTTCCCCCACCAGGCTGCACGTACAGCGACGCGATCATCGTTTTCATCGACGTCTTCGCCAGCTTGTGCCAGCAGTCGCATCATTGGGCGTGCGACAAACGCAACTGGCCGCCGTGGACGCGACGGCTGAAGTTTCCCAGCTACTCGCAGTTCAAAAAACGATTCAACGATCCCCACGCCGGGCAGTTGATCGATGAGATCAACCAGGAGTTTTGCGATCAACTGCCCCATAGCCACGAGAAGTTTTGCGACGGCAAGGCGCTGGTCATCGGCGGATTCTCCAAAGACCCCGACGCACGCCGCGGCAAGGTTCCCGCCGGCTGGGCCAAGGGCTACAAGATGCACGCCATCGTCGATTCCTGCGGCGCCATTGATGCTTTTGAAGTCACCGACCTCGCCTGTGGCGAATCGACGATCGCTCGCCGGCTGATCAAACATCTCGATCTGACGAACGTGCTGCTGCGTGGTGACTCCAACTATGATTCCAACCTCTTGTACCGCGATGTCGCCGATCGCGATGGACGTCTTCGCGCCCCACGCAAAAAACCCTTCACCCGCCTGGGCCACCGCACGCATCATCCTCATCGCTTGCAGGCCATCACCCTGCTGGAAGCAAGCGAGCAAGCGATGAACGAGCACGAGCGGCATCGAATCCGCGTGGAACAAAGTTTCGCGCATCTGACCAACATGCCTTTTGGCTTGTTCGCCTTGCCTAACTTCGTGCGTCGACGCCATCGTGTGCGGCAATGGATACGAACCAAAATCATGCTGTATCATCTGCACCGCATCCTCTTCCACCGCCAACACTTGGCGGCTTAGATGCGAAACGTTGCTGCGGGAAAGGGTTAGTACCTTAGGGATCAAATTGATCGCAGTTTGGTATCAATTTTTTCGAGCGCGCTCGAATCGCACTGCGCCACCGAGTGAGAATCAATGTCGGAAATGTATTCAACTTCCGGCATATATCCTGTTTGGTTCCGGTTCGTCCGGGTTAGGTTGAGGGGGTGGGTGGTGAAGTGGGTAGCGCTAGACGAAGAGAAAGAGCGCCGCGGAGCGGCGTCGCTAATGGAACATAGGAACGTCATTTATTGCATGACGCGTTTTACCACGCCACGTACCCTCACGCCTGTCCTCTCCCGGAGGCAAGAGCGCGTGTAGCTCCATCCTTCAGATTCGACTATGCTGTACGTTCTGAGATGACTCTCGCTTCGCCCTCGTTAAACCCATCGTCCTCGTCGCCCATAAAAGACCCGCGCTACTTCCGCAGATTTCTCGCCTATGCGTTTGACTACAAACGGCTGCTCATCGTCGCGCTGCTCGCCGGTGTGATGAAGTTCGCGGTGAACTACACCTTTCCATGGCTCATCGGGGCGGCCATCGACAAGGTCATCAAGCCGGTCGATGAAACCGTCACTGAAGCGCAGCGTATGCACTGGCTTTGGATTCTTGTCGCGCTGGGCGTCGGATTCTCCGTGCTGCACAGCATCGCGACGTTCGCGCGCGGGTATTTTACCGCCAAGCTCGGTAACCGTGTGATCGCGAATTTGCGGCAGGATCTGTTCGATCACCTGCATCGTCTATCATTGCATTTTTATTCCAAAGAGCGCACCGGCAGCATCGTCAGCCGCCTCATCACCGACATCCAGCAGGCCAGCCAGATCGTCAACGGCGGGTTGATCACCGTGGCAATGGACCTGTTCAGCGTCACGCTCGGCGTGGCGCTGCTGCTGACGATTTCGTGGAAACTCACGCTCGCGTGCATCGGCATCTGGCCGCTGTATGTGCTGACGTACAAGCTTCTGAACCCGCGCGTGAAAGAAGCGTCGCGGCGCGTGCAGAGTCAGATCAGCAAGATCAGCGGCAACGTGCAGGAGCGGTTGGCGGGCATCTCGCTCGTCAAAACCTACGCCGCCGAGTCGCGCGAGATGGAACAGTTTGAAGTCGACACGGAAGAGCATTACGACCGTGTCATCGAGCAGAGCACGCTGTCGAGCGCCGTCACAGGCATTAGCGAAGGGCTTGTACATATCGGCCAGACGATCGTCATCGGTTTCGGCGGGTGGCTGGCGATGCAACCGCTCGAACGCGGCGGGATGACGCCGGGCGACGTCGTAAAGTTTCTCGGCTGGCTGAGCGTGATGTACCTGCCCGTGCGACGCTTCGCTGAAGTGAATGTCGTTTATCAGCAGAGCCTCGCGGCAATCGAGCGCGTATTTCAGGTGTTCGATATCACGCCGAAGATCGT
>JACCZO010000163.1 GCA_013695925.1 Chthoniobacterales bacterium | reverse complement strand
GGCGTCGGCGGAGTCACGCAAAAACATATCCCGCCGGGCGAGACTTATGTTTATGAATTCCCGCTCCTGCAACACGGCGCCCAGATGTATCACCCGCATTCCGACGAGATGACTCAGATGGCGATGGGGATGGAGGGCTTCTTCATCATCCATCCCAAGGATGGTTATCCCGAGCCGGTCGATCGCCATTTCGTCATCTTTCTCCAGGAATGGGCCATTCCGCCGGGGACTTCGACTCCTAACCCGAACGTCATGGTCGACTTCGACATGTTTACCTTTAACAGCCGAGCCTGGCCAGGCACCGACCCGTTGGTCGTGAAGCTAGGCGACCGGGTCCGAATTAGCTTTGCCAACCTGAGCATGGATAGTCATCCGATTCATTTTCATGGCCATCGCTGGTGGGTGGTGGAAACGGATGGCGGTCCCATTCCCAAGAGTGGGTGGTGGCCTGAGACCACGGTGAATATTCCGCCGGGGACGACGCGCACGGTCGAGTTTGTGGCCGATAACCCGGGCGACTGGCCCTGCCATTGCCACAAGAATCACCATGCCATGAACGCCATGAGTCACGAGATCCCGAACGTGATCGGCGTCGACCAGAAAGGCGTCGCGCAAAAAATCGGGAAACTCGTTCCCGGCTACATGGCGATGGGCGAAACCGGCATGGGTGGCATGTCGGAGATGGCCGAGATGATGCCCGGGCCGAAAAATACCCTGCCGATGATGACCGGCACGGGACAGTTTGGGCCGATTGAGATGGGCGGCATGTTCACCATCTTGAAAGTGCGCGAAGGAATCACGACTTACGACGATCCCGGTTGGTACAAGAACCCGCCCGGGACCGTCGCGACTTCCATTTCCGGCTCCGATTCATCCGATAAACCAGTCAAAAAACCAATGCATCACGATCACTCATGAAGACAAAACACCTGACTCTGCTCCTGGCCAGCGCCTGCCTCCTTCTCACTGCCGGATTTTCCTCCGGCGAATCGGACGCGCCGGACGCGGCCGCCATTGCCGCCGTGGCGGAAAGTTTCCACCAGGCGCTGGCGGCGGGAAAGCACGCTGAAGTGATGTCGCTGCTGCAGCCCGACGCGTTGATCGTCGAGGCTGGCACCGTGCAGACGCGCGACGAATACCAACGTGAACATCTCGCGGCAGATATCGCTTTCGCGAGCGCCGTCCCCGGCAAGCAACACGACGTTGTGGTGCGACAGGAAGGGCATACCGCGTGGGTTACGAGTACCTTTGAAGTCTCGGGCACCTTTGAAGGCAAACCAGTTCATAGCTTTTCGGCGGAAACCATGGTTCTGAGCAGGACGGACAGCGGCTGGCGCATCCGGACCGTGCATTGGTCGAGTCATAAGGCGGCAAAAAGTTAGAAGAGGGACAAATCAATGACATCAAATCTGATTAGCAAAAAGCACGCAGCTCGTGTCGCCGGAGGAATTTCTCGATCCCCCTTCAAGTTATGCCTGGGCGGCCTCGTTTTGCTCCATCTCTTCGCGGCGGGTTCGATCCTGGCGCACGATACCTGGGTGGCGCCTTCCGATTACTTCGCCGAGCCGGGCAAGGCGGTGATTTTTGAGCTCACAAGTGGAATGAAATTTCCTGCGCTTGAAACCGGTCCCAAGACAGAGCGAATCGCAAAGGCCGGTTTTCGTTCCGCGGCTGAGAAAGGCGACTTAAGCGATCTGAAAGGCGGAAAAGAAGCGTTGCGCGGCACCACATCTTTTTCCCAGCCCGGGATCGTCACGGTATGGTTTGAGGCGAAGCCGAAAGAACTGGAACTGACAGACGATGACGTCCGCGAATATCTCGAAGAAATTCACGCGCCCGAGTCTGTTCGGGCGGTTTGGGACAAGCGGCAAAAGGGAGTGAAGTGGAAAGAGAGTTACATCAAATGCGCGAAGACGGTCGTGGTCGTGGGCGACGGAGCAGATGACAAGACCTTTGCCGAACCGGTCGGCATGTCTTTGGAGATGGTTCCACTGACCAATCCTGCGAAGGCGCAGCCGGGAGAGAAACTAACTCTCAAGCTATTGCGCGATGGGCAACCCCTGCCGCAAGCTTCGGTCGCGCTTGTCCGGGAAGGCCATGCGGATCGCATCTTTCAGGTCACCGACGCTGAAGGTCGTGTCACTTTCACGCTTGGCAAAGCGGGACAGTATATGTTGAGCAGCGTTATTCTCGAGCCAACCGACGATAGCTCGATCTGGAAAAGCCGTTTCGCCACCCTGACCCTTCAAATCAAGGAGCGGTCTCCCTAAGTTGAGCACCATCCGATGATTCAAAATTGGAAGTTACTTCTGCTCTCGATGTTGATCGTCGGCTGGCCTGTCCTGGTTAGGGCGCAGGCCATCCCGGGGGAGGTGCGCGCAACGGCGACTGCTCTTACCTTGGATGAGGCGTTGCGGCGTTCTTTGCTCTGGAATCCGGAAATCGCAAGGCTCGACGCCGCGCTCGCCGATAAACTTGGCCGCGCCATCGAGACGGAGGTGAAGATGAATCCCACGTTCAAAGTCACCGGCGAACGCACTTCGGAACGCGACGGCGTCGGAAGCCTCTTCGAGTTCGAGGCCGAGCAACCGCTGCGGCCTTCCGATTTTGGATTACGCAAGACTTACGCCGCCGCTCTGCGCGTGGCCGCAACTCTTGAGCAACAGGCCGACGTCCTGCGGGTTTTAAACGCGACCGCGGTCGCCTATTATCGCGCCTGGTCCTTCCAGGAGCGGGCGGGATTGCTCGCGGGTGCGCGGGGACAAGCGGGCGATGTGCTCGCCACGATCGAGGAACAACTCCAGGCCGGGCAAAGTAATATTTCGCAGCGTAGCATTTTCGAGGCGGAAGTGGCGCGCTTCTCGGCGGAGCTGCTCGCCGCGCGCGGTGAACAGGCCGCCGCCCGCGCCGAGCTGGAACGCGCCACCGGCTTGCGCCTGAGCAATGCGCAGCTTGCTCGGCCCGCTTATCCCACGCTGCCGTCGACGCGTGCACTGGTCGCGTTTGCCGAAAGCCGTTCCGGCATTCGGCGCATCGCGCTGGCGCAGCGTGCCGCCGCCGCGAAGAACCTCTCGGTGGCGCGGGCAGATGCCGTTTTTCCGGAGTTCGCGCCCGGGATTATTACAAGTTTCGGTAGTCGCAACGAGCAGACCGGGGTCGGCCTAACGATCGCGGGGCGAATTCCGATCTGGGACAGAAATCAGGGCGAGATCACGCGTGCGCGCGGCGCCTTCGAGGCGGCGGATCGCGAACTGGCTTCCTTCGATCGCATCAGCCTCGATCGCTCGGTCGCGGCGCGCCGGGAACAATTGCTCAATCTCCAGGCGCGCGCGGCGGCTTATGGCGACAAGGTCATTCCCGCGTATCGCGCCGCCTACGACGCGACCCTCGCGCAGTTCCGCGGCGGACAGGCGACGACGCTCCAGCTTTTCGAAGTGCAGCGGAGCCTGGTCGAAGCGCAGGAAAAATCGTTTGAGTATGCGGTCGAAGCGCTCTCCGCGCGGACCCAGCTCGAACAACTCATCGGCGGCC
>JACCZO010000156.1 GCA_013695925.1 Chthoniobacterales bacterium | reverse complement strand
GGTCACCGACGCGGCCGGGAAAACGTTCCTCTTTCACGATAAGATCAGCCGCGGCAGTTTTGGAGACGCTGGTTTCGACGACGGCGCGCGGCTAGCCTGGATCGAGTCGTGGAACCTAAAGATGAATCCGGACGGTTCGTTCGATCTCGTCGCGACGGCGGATGATGCGGCGATTAAATTGCATCTGGTGGCGCAAAAAGGGCCGGTGATTCATGGCGCGGGCGGGATCAGCCTGAAGGCGGAAGGCGACGGTCACGCCTCGCATTATTACTCGCTCACCCGCCTAACGACGACCGGTAGCCTGCGAGTGCGCGAAGAGAAATTCGCAGTTACCGGCGAGAGCTGGTTCGATCACGAATGGGCAACCAATCAGCTGGCGCCGGGCCAGGCCGGCTGGAACTGGGTCTCGGCGCAGTTTGCAGACAGGACCGAACTAATGCTCTACCAGATGCGACTGATCAACGGCGCGATCGATCCGATTTCGAGCGGCACATTTGTGCGCGCCGATGGGACTTCGGTTGGACTAACGAGCGCAGATTTCGAGATGACGCCGGCGTCGTTCTGGAAGAGTCCGCAGACGAAAGCGAACTACCCGATCGGCTGGCGGGTGTGGGTTCCCAAAGAAGAGCTCGAATTCACGATCGAGCCAATTTTACCAAATCAGGAACTGGTGTTTGGCCCCCTGATCTACTGGGAAGGCGCGTTTGATATTGTCGGTACCCAAGCTGGAAACCCGATCCGTGGGCGTGGCTACCTGGAGTTGACCGGCTATGCCGCTCCGCTGCAGGGACTGAACCGCTAGGCGAAATTAAGCCTGGGTGTGACGCGCGAAATGCACCTCTGCGCCCTTGGGCAGGAGACGTTTGCGGCCCCGCTGACGGCGGCGCGCGAGACAGGCCCGGCCCGCCTTGGTGCTCATGCGAGCCCGGAAACCGTGCTGTTGTTTCCGGGTCCGCTTCGATCGCTGTAAGGTGCGTTTCATAGAGAAAAGCCCGCTGCCGGGCGTGGCAAGAGGCGCTACTTTAGGAGGCCGATCCGGTTTGTCAACGGAGGGCGACTGATAACCGCATTGCGCCCCAAGTCCTATTATGGAATAACCATCAGCGATGAGCGACGTGGTCATCGAACCGGCAATCTCGGAAGACTTGGACGAACTCTCCAGCCTGCTGGGAGAATTGTTCAGTGAGGAAAGCGATTTCCGCCCGGATAAGGCGAAGCAACTTCGCGGGCTGCGGCTTATTTTCGAGCAGCCAAACCGCGGCCGCGTCTTCGTTTTGCGTCGCGATCGCACGATCGTCGGGATGATTAATCTGCTCTTTACGATCAGTACCGCGGAAGGCGGTTTCGTGCTTCTGCTCGAAGACTTGGTCGTTCATAAAGAACATCGCGGCCATGGTTACGGGTCGAAACTGCTCGATTACGCGATCGAATTTGCGCGGCAGAAAAATTTCCGTCGCATCACCCTCCTGACCGACCGGCCCGAGCTGCGCTCGCAGAGTTTTTTCCGCAAACACGGCTTCTACGAATCGCCGATGCTGCCGATGCGCCTCCTCCTCCCGGCCCATGTCGAGGAACGCGAAAGCCCGCTTTAAAAAGCGTCTTGCGCTGGTTTGAAGCATGTCAGAGGACGCCGCTTTCATCGACCTTGGATTCGCGCGCGTGGATGTGGACCGGCGCCGTCGAATCGGATTTCCGGAAGTGATTTTCGGCCAGGGGAAGACGCCCGAGGAAGTGCTGCGAATCGCGCAGGTCATCCTGGAGCGCGAACCGGTGTTGCTCGCGACGCGGGTGACGCGCGAGCAATTCGAGGCGGTGCAGGCGCAATTCCCGGCCGCGATTTTTCACGAACGGGCGCGCTGCCTGACGATCGAGCGCGAGACATTGCCGAAGTGCAGGTTGGCCGTCGCGGTCGTGGCGGCGGGGACGTCAGATTTGCCGGTGGCAGAAGAAGCGGCCGTGACGCTGGAGATCTTCGGCAATCGCGTCGAGCGGATCTACGACGCGGGTGTCGCCGGCTTGCACCGCCTTTTGATCGAGACCGATCGGCTGCGCGAGTGCGCCGCGGTGATCGTGGTCGCGGGGATGGAAGGCGCGTTGCCCAGCGTGGTCGCGGGCCTGGTCGACAAGCCGGTCATTGCCGTTCCGACCAGTACTGGCTACGGCGCCAGTTTCGGTGGTCTGGCCGCGCTCCTCGGGATGCTGAACAGCTGCGGGAGCGGGGTCACGGTAGTGAATATCGACAACGGTTTTGGCGCCGCCTACGCCGCGGCGACGATCAATCGCCTGATCGTTTGATGCAGGGCTCAGCGGCCCGCGCTATCTTCGCCGATGCCAACCCAGGGAGGTTCAATTCGGCTCTTCAAGGTCGCCGGGATCGAGGTGTTTTTGCATTGGTCGTGGTTCCTCGCGGCCTACTACATGATCGTTCAGTGGGGTCCGGCGTTTTCGTCGCCGGTCTGGGC